>DCIL01000005.1:22191-22436 GCA_002315875.1 Verrucomicrobia bacterium UBA1727
CGCGTCAAGCATCCGAGCGAAATCCTCAAGGTCGGTCAGGAGCTCAACGTCATGGTGCTCGACGTCGATCGCGATCGCGAGCGCATCTCGCTCGGTCTCAAGCAGTGCGAGGCGAATCCGTGGGAGACCATTCAGGATCAGTTCCCGGTCGGCGCCCGCGTTTCCGGCAAGGTCGTCAATCTCGTTGCCTATGGTGCGTTCGTCGAGATCGCTCCCGGCGTCGAGGGTCTCGTCCACATCAGCGA
>DCIL01000005.1:22471-22666 GCA_002315875.1 Verrucomicrobia bacterium UBA1727
AGTTCAGCTGGACCAAGCGCGTCGCGCGTGCGTCCGACTTCCTCTCGGTCGGTGACGAGGTCAATGTGGTCGTTCTTTCGATCGACATCGAGAACCAGAAGATCTCGCTCGGCATCCGTCAGACCCAGGAGAATCCGTGGGATACGGTGCAGGAGCGCTTCCCGGTCGGCTCGAAGATCAAGGGCAAGGTCCGCA
>DCIL01000082.1:0-2306 GCA_002315875.1 Verrucomicrobia bacterium UBA1727
AGTGAGCCGCCGAGAATCGGTCGTCGCGTTGACAAAAACACACACGGCCGGCAAGGCTCTTCAGCCGTCATTCAAAAAACCGGGATAAGCCTGATAGTTGCCGCGCGGTTGACTGAGCGGATGAAAAAGAATATAATTACCTAAATTTTTCAAGGATAGGAAGGACTCATGGAAGATATTCAGAGCTTGTTAGAGAAAATCAACCGGGACGGGGTGGAGAAGGCGGCAGCCGAGGCGAAGGCGATTACCGATAAGGCCAAGGCCGATGCCGCGAAGATCATCGCCGATGCGAAGGCGGAGGCCGCGAAGGCCAAGGCCGAGGCGGAAAAGAATGCCGCGGACTACGCCGCACGCGCTGCGGAGACGATTCGCGAGTCCGCCCGTGATATCGTCATCAGCGTGCGCGAGTCGGTTTCGTCCATTTTCGACAAGTTGCTTTCGAAGGAGGTCGCCGCGGCGCTTGGGGACGGACAGTCCGCGGCGAAACTCGTCGCAACGGCGATTTCCGAATTGACGGGTCCCGGAGAGATCGTGTGCGGTCCCGCGCTCGCGAAGGCGCTTTCCGCCGAGGCCGCGAAGCTTGGGTCGTTCAAGGTCGTGACCGATGAGAATTCCGGTGCCGGCTTTACGGTGACCACCGATGGCGGTCGCATCGAGCATTCGTTCACTGCCGAGGCAATCTCGTCCGAACTCGCCCGTCGGCTTCGTCCCGATCTCGCCGCGCTGCTGAAATGAGCGTTGATTTCATCGTCTCTTCGCTTCCCGAACTCAAGTTCTCGGAAAAGCCGGCTATCGATGCGGATAAGTTCGCCGCGATGGTTGGTGAGCTTCCCGAGAATCCTGCTTGGAAGGATCTCGAGACCCAGCTCCGGAATGCCATTGCCGAGGCGCGCGCTACGGCTGGCTACGAGCGCGCGCTGCGTCCCGCCGTCGGCTGTTCGATCTTCTGGAAGAACCGCATTCTCGCTTGCTTCCAGGAAAAGGACGTCCTCAAGCGCGACGAGATGATCGACCGCGTCTTCTGGGATGCCGCAGGAGAGCTTACGCCGCCTGCGGAACCGCTCGGCAAAGGTGCGCTTCAGACGTATGCCATCCGTCTCAAGATTGCGCTCAAGCGCGCGAAGATCTCGACGGACGAGGGGAATGCCGCGTTCGATCGGCTTACGGCGGCGACCAAGATTGAATTCTGATTTAAAGCAAATAATCTTTCAGGTACAAGAACTTATGACTACAGGTAAAATCACGGGTGTAAACGGAAACATGATCACCGTTGCCTTCGATGGGGCGGTGGCTCAGAACGAGGTCGGTTATGCGCGACTCGGCGAGAAGCGGCTGATGGCAGAAATCGTTCGCGTCCGCGGGACGAAGTGCGACATGCAGGTGTTTGAATCTACTGCCGATCTGACCGTGGGTACCGAGGTGGAGTTCACTGGCGAACTGCTGGCCGCCGAACTCGGTCCGGGCATGCTCGCTCAGGTTTATGACGGACTTCAGAATCCGTTGAAGGAGCTTGCCAACGAGGCGGGTAAGATCTCCAAGGACTCCAGCTTCTTCCTTCAGCGCGGCATGTATCTTCCCGGACTTCCCCGCGACAAGAAGTGGGACTTCCATCCGACGGCCAAGGTCGGCGACACGGTGCGCGCCGGTGATGCGCTCGGCTGGGTCACCGAGGGAATCTTCGACGGAAAGAAGATGCCCGGTCACAAGATCATGGTGCCATTCTCCTTCCGCGGCACTTATACGGTCGCAACCATCGTGGCCGCCGGCGACTACACGGTGACTGAAACCATTGCCACTCTCCAAGCCTCTCATCACCTCTCGTCACCTCTCGTCACCTCTCAAACCTTCCCCGTCCAGATGCTTCAGCGTTGGCCGGTCAAGGTGCCGATCAAGTGCTTCCGCGAGCGTCTTGCTCCTGAGGAAACGCTCGAGACCACGGTGCGCACGATCGATACTTTCTTCCCGGTCGCGGTCGGTGGAACCTACTGCATTCCCGGTCCGTTCGGCGCGGGCAAGACCGTTCTCCAGCAGACGACCGCGCGTTACGCCAAGGTCGACGTCGTCATTTCCGCCGCGTGCGGAGAGCGCGCCGGCGAGGTCGTGGAGACGCTGAAGGAATTTCCTGAGATCGTCGATCCCAAGACGGGACAGTCGCTCATGAAGCGAACGATCATCATCTGCAACACCTCTTCGATGCCGGTCGCCTCGCGCGAAGCTTCGGTGTATACTGCGGTGACGCTCGCGGAGTATTTCCGGCAGATGGGACTCAACGTGCTGGTGCTGGCGGACTCCACCTCGCGCTGGGC
>DCIL01000082.1:2329-3209 GCA_002315875.1 Verrucomicrobia bacterium UBA1727
GGCGATGCGCGAGCTTTCGGGACGCCTTGAGGAGATTCCCGGCGAGGAGGCGTTCCCCGCCTATCTCGAATCGCGAATTGCCGCGTTCTACGAGCGCGCCGGCCGCGTCCGTCTCAATGACGGCTCGACCGGATCCGTCACGATCGGCGGCACGGTTTCTCCGGCCGGTGGTAACTTCGACGAGCCGGTGACGCAGGCGACGCTGAAGGTCGTGGGCGGTTTTCACGGACTTTCCCGCGCCCGTTCCGACGCCCGTCGCTATCCAGCGATCGATCCGCTCGACAGCTGGAGTCACTACAATTCCGTCATCGAGCAGGAGCGTGTCGAGAAGGCGAGGAAGATTCTGCGCAAGGGCAACGAGGTCAATCAGATGATGAAGGTCGTCGGCGAGGAAGGAACTTCGCTTGCGGACTTCGCAATCTATCTCAAGAGCGAGTTCCTCGACGCCGTCTATCTTCAGCAGAATGCGTTCAGCGATACGGACGCCACCACCCCGATCGAACGTCAGAAGGTGATGTTCGATGTAGTGGAGAAGGCGCTGCTCGCCGAATATTCCATCAAGGAAAAACCTGCTCTCAGGCGCTTCTTCATGGACCTCCAGCAGACCTTCATTGACTGGAACGACAAGCCCATGGGCACTGCGGAATTCGATTCCCTCAAGCGCTCGCTCATCGAAAAGATCGAAAAATCGGCACAATAACAATGATGACCGTATTCAATTCGCTTTCCCGCCGCAACGAAGAGCTCAAGCCGCTCGCCGGCAATGAGGTTCGCCTCTACACCTGCGGACCTACCGTCTACAATTTCGCGCATATAGGGAACTTCAGGGCGTACGCCTTTGAGGATATCCTCCGCCGTGTCGTGCAGTTCAACGGCATGA
>DCIL01000082.1:3216-3862 GCA_002315875.1 Verrucomicrobia bacterium UBA1727
GCATGAAGATCAAGCAGGTGATGAATCTCACCGATGTCGATGACAAGACAATCCGCGGCGCCAATGCCGCAGGCGTGGCGCTTACCGATTACACGAAGACCTACAAGGACGCGTTCTTCGCCGATCTCAAGAAGCTCAACATTCAGCCCGCCGAGGTCTATCCCGCCGCGACCGATCACATCCCCGAGATGATCGATCTCGTCTCGAAGTTGATGGAGAAGGGCGTTGCCTATCAGAGCGAGGATAAGTCCGTCTATTTCAAGGTGCGTGAATTTCCAGGCTACGGCAAGCTCGCCCATATCGACTTCGACCACCAGCAGACCGGACTCAGGTGCGCGGCAGACGAGTATGACAAGGAAAATGTCGGTGACTTCGCGCTCTGGAAGGCGTGGGAGGAGTCGGATGGTCCCGTCGGTTGGGATTCTCCGTGGGGCAGGGGACGTCCCGGCTGGCACATCGAGTGCTCGGCGATGTCCATGAAGTATCTCGGTGAGACCTTTGATCTTCACACCGGCGGCATCGATAATCTCTTTCCCCATCATGAGAACGAGATCGCTCAGGCAGAGGCCGCGACCGGCAAGCCGTTCGTCAAGACGTGGATGCATTGCGCCCACCTGCGCGTGAACGGCGAGAAGATGTCCAAGTC
>DCIL01000082.1:3878-5837 GCA_002315875.1 Verrucomicrobia bacterium UBA1727
AGTCGCTCGGCAACTTCTTCACACTTCGCGATCTCATCGAGAAGGGGTGGACGGGTCGCGAGATTCGCTACGTGCTTATCAACGCTCACTATCGGAGTGGACTCAACTTCGCGTTCAGCGCGCTCGAGGATGCCCGCAAGGCGCTTGCGAGAATTGATGCGTGTGTGGAGAAAGTTGAGAAGGTTGAGAAAGTTGGGAAGGTTGAGGGGGTTGAGGGCGCGCCGGATTGGGCCAAGAAATGCCTTGATGATTTCACGGCGGCGGTCAATGACGATCTCAATCTGCCGAAGGCCTTTGCCGCGCTTTTTGATCTTGTGCGCGAAACCAACGCCCACATCTCTCAACTCTCTCAACCCTCTTCCATCCTCGCCATCTTCCGTCGTATGGACGAGGTGCTTGGTGTCATCTTCTTTGGTAACGAGAAGGCGAAGGTCGAGATTCCGGCTGAAATTCAGGCGATGCTTGATGAACGCGCGGCGGCGCGTGCAGCGAAGAACTGGGCCGAGTCGGACCGTCTTCGCGATGCGATTTCCGCGGCTGGGTGGATTGTCAAGGATTCCCGTGAGGGGCAGTCCGTAACCAAGAAGGCCTGACCGTAATGAAGATTGCGCTTACTGGTGGCATCGCCTGTGGCAAGTCGCTGGTAGCGCAGTATCTCCGCGAATCCGGTGTCGAGATCATCGATGCCGACGATGTCGTTCACGAGCTCATTCCCGATCCGGCCGAGCGAAAGCGAATTGCCGCGGAGGTGTTTGCCGATCCCGCGAAGCGCGCGGCGTTGGAGGCGAAGATTCATCCGCAGGTCGCGAAACGGATCGATGAGTTCTTGAGTCGTCCGGACGACGGATTTTTCCGCATAGCCGTCATTCCGCTCCTTTTCGAGGTGCATTGGGAAGCGAATTATGATATAATATGCGCCGTTGTCAGCAAAAGGGAGGTTCAGATCGACCGGATGATGACAACCCGAGGGTACACCCGAGAAGAGGCCGAAGCGCGACTTGCAGCCCAGTTGCCGGTTGAAGTGAAGGCCGAAAAATCCCAATACGTAATCGAAAACAACGGAACTGCCGCTGAACTTCGCGAACGGGTTGTGGATTTTATCGGATACCTCAGATCCAAATAGTCCAAACAATAACCAAAACGGTTTATTTCCTGATATGGCAGACGCATTAGACGTTTTCGCCGGCGTGAAGAACGCCGCGCAACCCGCTCCCGCACAGCCGGGCCAGCAACAGAGCGCTCAACCCAAGAAGAAGTTCCACAAGAAGTTTCGTGGCGCTCAGTCGAACGGACCGAAGATCAACAACTCGCCGATTCGCGGGGCGAACGGATCGGAGTCGGTGAATCCGCTTTTGAATGCACCGCTTCCCAAAGACGAGGGTGGAGATCGTCCTGAGCCGGTTGCCAATCCCAATCGCAATCCCGATCTGCCCGAGTATCGTCTCGCCGACATCCAGACCTGGCCCGCGCAGCAGATCGTCGATCGGATGATGCCCGGGGCCGATCCCGAGGAGCTCGGCAGCTATCGCAAGCACGAGCTTATCTTTGCCGCGATTCGCGCCTATCTCGCCAGCGGCGGTGCGGTCATTGCGAGCGGCTGTCTTGAGATCGTCCGTGAAGGGCATGGGTTCCTGCGCAGCTGGAAGAACAATTTCCTCGCCTTTCCCGAAGACGTTTTCGTCACCCAGCAGCAGATTCGTCGCCACGCCCTGCGTACGGGCGACATCATCGAAGGCCCTATTCGCGATCCGCGTGATAAGGATCGCTTCTTCTGTCTCGGCAACGTGATGCGCGTCAATGGCAAGGAGCCGTCCGTCGCCGCGCGTGTGGTGCATTTCGAGAACCTGACCGCGACCTTTCCGACGCGGCGCATCCTGCTGGAGACCGAGGCGAAGGAGTTCTCGACCCGCGTCATCGATCTCTTCACTCCGATTGGCTTCGGCCAGCGCGGACTCATCA
>DCIL01000082.1:6018-10315 GCA_002315875.1 Verrucomicrobia bacterium UBA1727
ACGAGGAGCCGCAGCATCACGTCAATGTTTCGGAGATGGTGATCGAGATGTCCAAGCGTCAGGTCGAGAACGGACGCGATGTGATCATCCTGATGGACTCCATCACCCGCATGGCGCGCGCCTACAACACCGTGCAGCCGCATTCCGGCAAGATCCTTACCGGCGGCGTGGACGCGATGGCGATGCACCGTCCGAAGCGCTTCTTCGGTGCGGCGCGCAACATCGAGGGCGGTGGCTCGCTGACGATCATCGCCACCGGCCTCGTCGATACCGGCTCGCGTATGGACGAAGTCATCTTCGAGGAATTCAAGGGTACGGGCAATATGGAAATCGTGCTTGATCGCGGACTTGCGGACAAGCGTATCTTCCCTGCGATCGACATCGAGAAGTCCGGAACCCGCAAGGAGGATCTCCTCCTCGATCCGATGGAGCTCGAGAAGACCTGGGGCCTGAGGCGTATTCTCGCCGCGGCCGGTCCCGAAAGCGCGATGCGCTCCGTGCTCAACTCGCTGAGGAAGACGCAGTCCAATCCCGAGTTCCTGCTCGCCCTCGATCTGTCGAAGATGCAGTGATGACTGTTGCCGTCCTCTCATCGCTGATGCTCCTCGCCTCGTCCGAAATCGGTTTCGAGGTCAAGGCCACACCGAATGGGGACGGCACCCGCTCTTCCAAAGTCACGGTCGCAGGCGTCAGGTCCGCGCTGCCGGACGGCTCCACCGGCGTTCGTTCGAGTGCCGCGACGAGTGACGGCAAGTACGTGTTCTTCGTTCATGGACTCGGACGCTACCATCTGCCTGTGACCCAGCTTGATCGCGGTTGGGTCAGTTGTTCGGCGATGTCCGTCTTCGATGGCAAGAGCGGCAAGCGGATCAATACCGTCCTTCTCGATGATCCGGCGCGAGGCGCGGCGAATCCTTATGATGTCGCCGTGAACGATCGCTGGATTGTCATCGCGCATGCCGGAACTCACGAGCTTTCGGTGATCGATTGCGCGGCTTTCTTCAGCAAGCTTCTCGCTTACGATAGGGACGCGACCGTCGATCTCAATTTTCTGCGCGGACTTCGCCGCCGCGTGAAGTTCCGCGGAAATGGTCCGCGCAAGGTGCGTTTCCGCGATGACGGCAAGGTCGAGGTCCGTCTTCATTTTTCAAAATCAAGGGCGATAGTCGATCCCGTGACCTTGGAAACCGTCGAGGAAGAACCCAACCTTCCGACGGACCTCGTTAAGAAGGGCGAAATGTATTTCCATGACGCGTCAATCTGCTATCAGGGATGGCAGAGCTGCGCCAGCTGTCATCTCGACGGACGTGATGACGGCCTTACCTGGGACTTTCCCGAGTCCGGCGGCGGACTCGGCAACACTGAGAAAACCGTCGATCTCGGACGCTTCAAGACGCGCTCTGCGGGCAAGGAGAATCGCGATGATTTCATCGTCCATAACTACGAAGCGCCGGACGACGTGCGCGCGGCGGTGAACGCCTACATCAGATTCGTTTCTTCCGACGGAGGCAAATGAAACTTCGTCCCTGGCATACAATCGTCGTCCTGGCGTTGGGTTTCGTCTGCGCTTGCGCGGCACTTCTGCTCAAACACTTCGAGAGTGACTTGCGCGGCACGGTTTCGCTGTCCGCCGGCGATGCGGTGGAGATCGGGAACGAAACGCTTGTCCTCAGAAAGTTCACGGTCGAGAAATATCCGAGCGGCAGGCCCCGGCAGTATGTCAGTGACGTGAGCATCATTTCCTCCGGAAGCGATGACTCCGCTCTCCCCACTGCGGACAATGCCTCGATCTCCGTGAATCATCCTTTCGTCCGCGGAGATTCCTGGATCTACCAGTCGTCCTACAATGCGATTACCGGCGAGACGGTCATCGAGGTGGTGCGCGATCCTTACCTTCCGCTCGCGGTCGTCGCGGGGGTCCTGCTGCTTGTCGGGGCGATGTTGAATCTTCTTGCCTGCGGATTCACGGATCCGGTGGTTTCTTCCGATTTACGTAACCATTCGCGTATGAGACATGTCGTCACCGTTCTTGCCGCGCTCGTGACGCTGGCGGTGCCGATGTTCATCATTCTGCGGGCGGTTTTGAGGGCCGAGCCGGTGCCCGCACTGCAGTCGCCGCTGATGGCTCCGCATGTCGCGGCCTACGCCACAAGCTACATCATCATGCTCTTCGCGGCGTTTGGAATCTGCCGGCGATTCCTGCCGCTCGGATTTCTTCTTATGACGCTCGGACTCATCCTCGGGGCCGTGTGGGGTAAGATCTGCTGGGGCGACTGGTGGCAGTACGATCCGAAGGAGATGTGGGGCTTTTATACCTGGCTCGTGTATGCCGTCTATTTCACCGTCCGCTCGCATCCGCGTCTTGAGTTCGCTTTCCGCCTTGCGGGGGCGGTGATGGTGATTCTGACCGCGACCTGGGTGAATTTCGCCGTAAGGTTTTCTGGACTTCATTCATACGCCTCATGAAAGACAATAGGGACAAGCCGCGGATCGCGGGCTCGGTGGTGGCGGGATTCCCGTCTCCCGCCGAACAGTATCTCGAGCCCCCGCTCGATCTCAACGAATTGCTCGTGAAGCGCCCGGCGGCGACTTATTTCGTCCGTGTCGAAGGTGACTCCATGAAGGACGCCGCCATCGTCGAGGGCGACCTGCTGGTGGTGGACCGTTCGCTGACGCCCGCGGACGGCGACGTCATCATTGCCGCGGTGGATGGCGAGTTCACGGTTAAAACGCTTTCGCTCAAGTATGTCACGGTGGACGGACGGCGCGTGCGCCGTGTCGCGCTCGTTCCGGCGAATCCGGCGTATCCCGAGATCGTGCTCAAGAGCGGACAGAAACTCGACTTCTTCGGTAAGGTGACTGCGGTCATTCATCGGCTGTGATCGGACTCGTTGACGGCAATAACTTCTACGTCTCCTGCGAGCGGGTTTTCGACCGTCGGCTCGTGGGTAAGCCGGTTGCCGTTCTTTCCAATAACGACGGCTGTTGCGTGGCGATGTCCAACGAGTTCAAGGCGCTCGGCATTCCCCGCGGCACTCCGTATTTCCAGCTTCGGGACCGCGAACGCACCGACGGCCTCATCTTCCGCTCGTCCAATTACGAGCTCTATGGCGATATGTCGCGGCGGATAGTGTCCATTCTCCGTGAGGACGCGGCGAAGGTTGAGCAGTATTCGATCGATGAGGCGTTCATTGAGGTGCCGGATGGTACGGACTATCTGAAGTTCGGATCCGAGCTTCGTAAGAAGATCCTGCGCTGGGTCGGTATTCCCTGCGGGGTGGGATTTGCGCCCACGCGCACGCTCGCGAAGATCGCCAACCATATCGGCAAGAAGCGTCCCGGCGGTGTATTCGTGATGCCGGACGACCCGACGGAGGTTTTGTCCACACTTCCGGTCGGCGAGGTCTGGGGCATCGGCAGACGATTGCCGGTGAAGCTGCGCGCCGAGCGCATCGCGTCCGCCCTCGATCTCCGCAATGCCGCGGACGATCTTCTTCGCCGCGTTGGCGGAATCACGCTCGTGCGAACTGCGACCGAACTCAGAGGCATTCCGTGCGGTGAGGAGCGCGATTACGATGCCGATCCCGATTCGGTTTCATGTTCGCGATCCTTCGGCGAACCGGTACGGACGCTGGAGGCGCTGTCCGAATCGGTGGCGAGTTTTACGGCCCAGGCCGCGGTGAAGCTCAGGCGGCACGGGATGCTCGCCTCGGGCTGCAATGTCTATGCGCAGCTGGCGACGGGCGAGAAGGGGTTTTACGAGGTGACGGTCGCCTTCCCCTCGCCGACGGACGCCACCAACGAGATGTTGAGCGCCTTGCGTCCCGCCCTGTCCGCGTTATTCCTGCCCGGTTGCAGCTACCGCAAGAGCGGGGTGGTGTTCTTCGGACTCGAGAAGTCCGGCACCGCCCGACAGCTCGATCTTTTTGAGGACGTAGGGGTATCCGAGCGATCTTCGCTCTATCAGGCGATTGACGCGCTTAACGCACGCTTTGGCAGCGGTCGCGTCTTTTCCGCCGCGGAAGGCATCGCCAAACCCTGGAAAATGAAGCGCTCGCTCCTCTCCCGCCGTCCCACCACCGTCTGGTCCGAACTCCTCACCGTGCGGTAGGGCGCGCTCGGTGATCGGCCCCTACCGTTTAAAACCTAACCGTCCATTCTACACCTACACCTTTTGTCTACACCTAATTCCACGCTTCGCCTTCGCCTCCGCCTTCGCCTTTCCTTTCTACACCTACACCTCCAATCTACACCTTCTTCTCTCCCCCATCTCTCCCAGTGTCCACACTAACCGCGT
>DCIL01000055.1:0-275 GCA_002315875.1 Verrucomicrobia bacterium UBA1727
ACGAGATCGGGCGCCGCGTCAAGGAACGCATGCGCAAGGTCGGTGAGTTTCCGGTGTTGATCCGGGCGGACTACAACTGCCGTCATGAAGCGGTTGCGCGCGTGATGAACGCCTGCACCGCGAACGGCATCTGGAAGATATCGTTCATGGCCATCGGCGAGGACAAGACGTCGAAGCCGGGGCATCCCGGACGCAAACATCTTGACGCGCTCAAGCGGAGGGGAAGGTAATGGCACGCAAACCCCAGGAGAATCCCGCGCTCGACATGACGCCGA
>DCIL01000055.1:284-9528 GCA_002315875.1 Verrucomicrobia bacterium UBA1727
CGATGATCGACGTCGTGTTCGAGCTGATCATCTTCTTCGTCGTCACGATCAAGCAGGAGGACATGTTCACGAAGCTCAACGCGAATCGTCCCGCTCCCGCGAGCGGTTCGTCGAGCTCCAACGAGTCCGACACTACCGTGACCATCGAGATCGGCAGGGGACGTGACGCCAACGGTGTGCTGGTGTACAACAAGCGTGAGGTCAGACGGTCGGAACTCGACCAAAACCTGCGCGAAGTCGCCCGCACTTCGAAGAAGACCCCCATCATCATAAAATGCGCCGAGGACAGTCCTCACAAGGCGCTTGTCGACGCACTCGATATCTGTTATCGCAATCAGCTTTTCTCGGTCAGCATTTTCACTTTGTGAGAAGTTGAGAAGTTGAGAAGTTGAGAGGTTGAGAAGTTGAGAGGTTTTGAATATGGCAGACGAAGAGATTATTGAAGAGGAAATGCAGGAGGAGGCGCCGCTTTCCGCCCAAGAGCTTTTCGAGCAACATAAGGCGGAGATTGATGCCGCGTTCGAGGAGAAGGGCTTCATTCGCCGTCTTCTCGATATGTTCTCGGGGCTTGGCAAGCCGAAGTCGTCCGCCGAGTACAAGCTCGCGCGTACCGAACTCCAACGCCTGGCGGCTCCGCTCGCGGCGATCCTGTTGCCGACTCTCGGCGTGGTGATTCTTATCGTGGTCACGGCAGTTACCGGCCAGCAGAAGGAGTCCATTCAGGTCGATATCGCGCGCGCTCAGGAAGAGGAGACCGAGCTCGAGGAGGAGAAGGAGCAGGAGGAAGTCGTCGAGCAGACCCCGCCTGAGGAACAGGTCGAGGTCACGGTCGACACTCCGACGGTGAACACTCCCACTGACATCGCCACTCCGACCGCGACGCCTACGGCAGAGCCGGTTTCGGTCAAGCCCGCCTCGCAGGATTCGGTCGCGCTCATCAAGTCCCCCGTGACCATGAAGTCGATGACCGGCTCGCGTACTCCCGGCTCGATCGGCGCCATGACCCGCGGTGGTAACATGTACGGTGACGCGCAGACGGAAGGAGCGGTCTTGAAGGCGCTTCGGTGGCTCAAGATGACGCAGAAGCCGAACGGCAGCTGGCATCCTTCGCCCATCTCCAACACGGGTCTTGCGATTCTCGCGTTTCTCGCTCACGGCGAGACTCCGAGTTCTAAGGAGTTCGGTCCGACGGTACAGAAGGCGATGCAGTTCCTGATCGATTCGATCACCAAGAAGAAGGATAAGAACGGTGACGAGGTCGTCTCCTTCGTGGGGACGGACGGTTCGGAATACGCGACGCTGATCGCGACCTACGCCCTCTGCGAGGCCTACGGCATGACGCGCAATCCGAATACGAAGATCGTCGCCATGCAGACCTTGCAGCGCATCGTCGACAAGCAGTCCCCGACCGGTGGTTGGGATTACGTGATGAACCACAAGTCCACCCGTGACGACATGTCGTACGGCGGTTGGGCGCTGCAGGCGCTCAAGGCCGGCAAGATGGCGGGTATGCATCCGAAGGGACTCGACCAGTGCATCAAGAAGGCGATCAAGTGTCTTAAGACGCGCAACTTCAACAAGATCGGCTTCAACTACACTGCTGGCGGCGGAGCGACGGGGCTTACGGCTACTGGATGCCTTGCGATGCAGCTGCTCGGTTACATGAACGAGGCCGAGGTCAAGACCGCGCTTGAGACGATGCGTCCGTGGAAGCCGTCCTTTGAGGGCTCTGCCAAGGGCGTCTCGCTCACGCAGGGACTCCCCGCGGGCAATCCGCAGTACTACTGCTATTACGCCGCGCAGTGCAAGTATCAGGCCGGTATGTGCCAGGGTGCGACACCTGCCAACGTCAAGGCGTGGCAGGAGTGGAACATGGCGATGAAGGCGCTTTATCCGAAGACGATGAAGACGCTGCAGCAGACCATTCCCGGTCCGGACGGCAAGCCGCGTCCCGTCGGTTACTGGCCGTGGGTGGCGGACAAGACCTGCAAGGGCGGCGGCGATACGATGACGACTTGTCTTTGTGCGCTTCAGCTCATGGTCTATTATCGCTATCTGCCCACTACCCAGACCAAGGCGGCGAAGGCGGTGGCCGGCGGCGATGACGAAGCTGGAGCGAAGAGCAAGAAGAAATCGAAGGATATTGACGTAGATGTCGACATCTAAGGGCCTTCGTCTTCTCGCGGCCTTGCTGATGGTTGCGGGTTGTTCCCATATTCGGAACGCCCGCGAGGCACAGGAGAAGGTCGAGGCGTCCGGACGCGGTGACAAGCCCGCGTTCGGTCTCGTATACCTGAAGAGAGCTCCCCTTGAACAGTTGGTCGCCTTCGCGATGACGAATCGTCCGTCTGTCGTCAACGCCCGCCTCGCGGTCGAGGATGCGCGACTGGCGATCAAGGAGGCCGCGCCGGACGCTCCGCTTCTGAGCGATTCGCCGTGGACGACTCCGCTCTTCACTGTAAACGGCGCTTACGAGGAGGCCACTCAGGGCATGGCCCTCGGACACGGCTTCGGCGACATGAACCGCAAGCCGTCCGCCGGAATTTCAGTGAGTCTGCTCGTCTATGATTTCGGACGCTTCAGCGCCCGTTCGAAGCAACTCGCGGAGGCAACGGTATCCGCCGAAATGCAGCTCGCAACGATCGGTTACGAGGTCTTCAACGAAGTCGCCAGTTCCTACTTTACCTTTCTCGAGAAGTGTGCGCTTTTCGAGGTGGCGCGGACGAATGAGATCCTGTACGCCAATCATCTCGCGCGCGCCGAAGCGCGGCAGCAGGCGGGTGAGGCGTATCGTCTCGATGTCCTGCGGGCGCGGCTCGATCTCGCCAACGCTCGCAAAGCGGTCGTGGCGGCGTCCAATCTGGTGGATACGAGCGGGGCGAAGCTCATGAATGCGCTCGGAGTAGACGCCTCTCGCGGCACCTGGCAGCAGGTCATCGGAAATCCCGGGCTCGGAATGGATACGGTGAAGCGTGGCTTCGCGCGAACTTTCTACAAGGTGGACGAGGCATACGATTTCGCGCGCACCAATACTCCGGTGATGTGCGTCAAGCGCGCGAACCTGAGGGCTGCGTCGTTCGCGGTCGATTACGCGGTGGCGGACGCCATGCCGAAGATCACGGTTTCGAGCGGCTTTTCCTGGACGGATCCGCTATGGGTCTTCAAGTGGGGCGCGGCCGCGGCATATTCGCTTTCTACCGGACTTCGCCAGTTTGTCAACATCGACCGCAGCGTCGTCTCGATGAAGAAGGCCGAAACCGAGGTTGTCAAGGCCGAACAGCAGCTTTCTGTCGATCTCGAAGTCGCAATCGCCAATCGCGACAATTCCGTCGCCGCGATCGAAAGCGCCATTGCGTCCGTCAAAAGCGCCAAGGAGAATCTCGATACCGTGCAGGAACAGCTTTCGGTCGGCTATGTCAGCCGCATCGAGCTTTCGGATGCGATTGCGTCCCATTCGGTCGCTACCGGAGATGCGATCGTCGCGTTTTATGATGGACAGCGTGCCGAGGCGGCGCTCTTTGCACTCGTCGGCAAATATCCAGTTTACAAAGAGGAAATCGTGAGAGGCGGTAAATGAAGAGGCTTTCACTGGTAATGGTTGCCGCGGCGTTGTTCGCGGGCTGTGGAGAGAATACCCCCAAGTTCGGTGGCAAGGAGATGCCGAAATACCGTCTCGCGCCGATCACGCGTGCGGACATCGTGCGCACGGTCGAGGCGACGGGTACGGTGCAGCCGCGCAATACGAAGACCGGCATTCCCGTCGGCGCGCAGGTGAACGGACGTATCATCAAGCTTTATGTCGATTACAACTCGATAGTGACCAACGGACAGGTGGTCGCTCTTATCGATCCGCTCGTCTATGAGGCGACTTACCGCAATGCGGTCGGGGCGCTTCACGGTAATCGCGCGAAGGTGCGTCTTTACACTGCCCAGCTTGCACTCGCCGAAAAGACGCTCGCCCGCAAGCAGGCGCTCTTCAAGAAGCAGATGTGCTCCGAAGCCGATCTCGATGCCGCGATCGAAGCGCGCGATGCCGGCAAGGCGAATCTCGAAAACGCCCAGGCCGCGGTCGAACAGTCCGAAGCGTCGGTAACCAAGGCGAAGGCCGATCTCGATTACTGCACGATCCGCTCGCCGGTCAATGGCATCGTTCTCGCGCGTAAGGTCGAGGAAGGCGAGACCGTCGTCTCGTCCATGAACGCCGTGCCCGTGCTGACTATCGCCGAGGATCTGAAGACCATCTGGGTCGAGGCCACGATTCCTGAGGCGGACGTCGGCAATATCCGCGTCGGACAGGTCGTGACTTTCACGGCAGATGCCTACCGCCGCAAGTTCAAGGGCAAGGTGCGTCAGATCCGTCTTGCGTCCACCACGACCTCCAATGTGGTTACCTATCCGATCATCATCGAGGCGGAGAATCCCGACGAGATGCTCTTCCCCGGCATGACCGCCACGCTTTCGATCGAGACCGCCCGCGCCGACAACGCCGTGTGCGTTTCTTCCGCGGCCTTCAGGTTCCGTCCGAAAGAGGGGGACCGCGCCGAGGGCGAAGTGCCGCGGGGACGCAAGGTCTGGTTCGAGAACGCGTCCGGAAAATTGGAGCCGATGCTGGTCGAAGACGGGGTATCAGATGGTTCGTTCACCGAACTCAAGAATGCGGACCAGCTGCTCGGCAAGAACGCCGTCGCCGGCTACGAGACGCCCAAGTCCGCCGCGATGCCGAAGGACGGCGCCACGAATCCGTTTATGCCCAAGCGCATGAAGCACGGCACCGCCGGCACTGCGCCAGAACCCAAGAAATAAGAAGGAAATTCTCCCCATGAAATCTCTCTCGCTTTCGATCATTACCGCGGCTGTCGCGCTTTCCGGATTTGCCGCGCAGCCGAAGAACGTCATCCTCTTCATCGGGGACGGCATGTCCACTCCTCAGCGCATGACCGCCGAGGAGTTCTCCAGGAAGTCGGGGCGTGGACCGCTTGCGCTCAACAATCTGCCTTTCCAGGCGACTACGCGCACCTGCTCGGCCAATTCCCTCGTCACCGATTCCGCCGCGGCCGCGACGGCGATTGCGTGCGGACAGAAGACGAAGAACGGTTCGCTCGGTGTGGACGCAACCGGCACCAACCGCCTCTATTCGTCCGCCACCTTCGCCAAGCAGCACGGCAAGAAAGTCGGCATCGTCACCACGGTTACCATCAACCATGCCACCCCCGGTGGTTTCTATGCACATCGCAAGAGCCGCGGCGACGGATATGGAATTGGACTCGACCTCATCAAGTCCGGCTTCGATTTCTTCGCGGGCGACGAGTTGACGAAGCATAATGACAAGAAGCATGCCGAGTATCGCGGCGATGTCTACGAACTTGCCGAGAAGGAGGCGGGTTACAAGTTCATCCGCAACGATACGGACGCTCTCCGCGCTCTGAAACCGGGTTGCGGCAGGGTCTGGTTCGTGCATGAAAAGTATCCTTTCTCGATCGATACTCGCGCGACTACCAAGGCGCCGACGCTGGCGGAGATGACCGCGAAGGGCATTGAGCTTCTCGATAATCCCGACCGCGGCTTCTTCATGATGGTCGAGGGGGGCAAGATCGACTGGGCCGGGCACGCCAACGACGCGGCGACCAATATGCGCGAGCTGCTGGCGCTCGACGATGCGGTCAAGGTGGCGCTGGAGTTCCAGAAGAAGAATCCCGATACGCTGATCGTCGTCACGGGCGACCACGAGACCGGTGGCATGTCGATGGGATTCCAGGCGACGGGATACAATTTCTATATGGACAAGCTCGTGGGACAGAAGGTTTCCGTTGCGCGTCTCGAGACCGTGGTCAAGGAGCGTCGTATTACCGAGTTCTCCGCGCTTCGCGAATATGTCGAGGAGAATTTCAAGTTCGATTTCACCGACGAGGATTGGAAGAATCTCGAAAAGGCGTTTGCTGAGGACCTTGCGAAGATGAAGAAGGGCGCCAAGGAGAACGAGGCCTACGATGCGGTGAAGATCGCGAGATTTCCGCATATTCTCAAGGGCATCGTCTCGCACAAGTGCGGAATCGGCTGGAGCTCCGGTGCGCATACCGCGCTGCCGGTGCTGACGACGGCGGGCGGTCCCGGTGCCGAGACCTTCCATGGCTTCATTGACAATACGGACATCTCCAAGAAGCTAAATTCGCTGATGCAGTGAGGAAGGCGTTTGCGATTATCGTGCTTGCGGTCTTGACCGCCGCGCTGTGGTTCCTTCCGGGCGCGCCGCGTCTCGCCGCGCAGGAAGGTGAGAGCGAAGTAGCAGAGGTAGTCGAGGTCGATAACTCCGAGTTGCAGCTTCACGGACTCATAGAGTTCGGTTCTCAGCATCTCAAGGTTCGCCTTAAGGACGGCTCCGTACGTCCGGCGGAAAACGAGATTCGCGCCCAGCTCGAACTCGATAAGAAATTCAAGGTCGGGGATAGTGCGCTCGTTGTGCTCGGAAACGATCCGCTCATCGCCCGTGACCACTGGCGGCTCGGATGGGGTGCGGTGCTGTTCGCGGCGTTTGCGGTGCTGCTTACCGTATTCGGTGGTTGGACCGGTCTCAAGGCGCTCTTCAGCTTCGTCTTCTCGTGTCTCGCAGTGTGGAAGCTCTTGATTCCGCTTTGCCTCAGGGGATGGAATCCGGCCTGGACGTCATTCGCGCTCGTCGCGGTGCTGACCGCTGTCATCATGTATCTGGTCGCCGGGGCCACACGCAAGGGTGTTGCTGCGTTCTTCGGTGCCATGCTCGGTGTCGTATCTTCGCTGCTGCTGGCTTTTCTCTTCGCCGCGCTGATGAAGGTCAACGGCGCGACCATGCCGTTTGTTCAGACCCTCCTTTATTCCGGCTTCCAGGATCTGTCCATCTCCGACATCTTCACCGGTGCGGTGATTCTCGCCTCGTCCGGTGCGGTGATGGACCTGGCGATGGATATCGCAGCTGGAGTGGGCGAGGTAAGTCGCCATAATCCTGCGCTCGGTTTCCGCGAACTCATGGCGAGTGGCATCAGGATGGGACGCAGTGTCGTCGGCACGATGACCACGACGCTCCTGCTCGCTTATTCCGGTGGATATCTCACGCTCCTCATGGTTTTTGCCGCGCAGGGGACGAGTCCGATCGACTTTCTGAACTCCACCATCGTCTCCGCTGAATTGGTGAAGACGCTGGTCGGCAGTTTCGGACTCGTGCTCGTCGCTCCGTTCACCGCGCTCGTTTCCGCCTACGTCTTTTCATCTGCAAAAAAGCAATGCACCGATTGTTAGTCGATACCGCGCTTCTTGAAGAAGAATCTCCCATGCTGCCGGCGGACGCCGCCAGGCATCTCAAGGTGCTGCGTCCGAAGACAGGCGAGCGGATAGAACTTTTTGACGGACACGGCGCCTGGCGGGTGTACGAGACACGGGCGCACGGAATTGCGGCCGTTTCTCCGATCGAGCGATCCGCGGCGGACTCTTCGCGCGCGCTTACGCTTTTTGCCTGTATCACCAAGGGTTCGCGCTGGGATTGGACGATTGAGAAGGCGACGGAACTCGGGGTGAGCCGGATCGTGCCGGTCATATCCGATAGAACCATTGTGAGGATTGATCGAGACGAACGCAGCGCAAAACGTGAACGCTGGCAGCGGATTGCCGAAGATGCGGCGCGGCAGAGTGATGCGAAGTGGCTGCCGGAGATTTGCGAGGCGGTGGATTTTCGCGATGCCCTGGCGATGGTCAAGGAGACGCGATGCTTTATCGGAGCGCTCACGAATCCACCGAGTCCGCCGCTTGCGGATGCGGTACGCAGCGCTATGAATGAGAATCTGGAGAAGCCGCTCGCGACTTTCATAGGTCCTGAAGGGGACTTCACCACCGATGAACTTGCCGCGCTCACGGCAATCGCCGTTCCAACTTCCTTCGGCTCAACGATCCTGCGTGCCGAAACCGCGGCGATCTTCGCGGTGTCCGTCATCCAATCAATGAATGCATAGCTCATGGCTCTTATCTCGATAGACGGACGACTTCCGGTGGAACTTGGAATCACGAGGTCCGCCCTGAAGCGCGCCGCCGCTTATTTTGCCGCGCGCTCGTCCGCACGCATCGGGCGCGAGTTCCGCGAGGTGTCCGTCATTCTTCAAGATGACGCGGAGTCGGCAGATGTGCATCAGGCGATCAACGGTGCTGAAGGGGCGACGGATGTGGTCACGCAGCCGTACGATCCGATGCCGGGTGAGGACGAGGGCGTTTACGGAGAGCTTTACGTCAACTGTCAGCGGGCGCTTGAGGCCGCTCCGAAGCGGAAGGGATGGTCCGCGGCGAAAGAGCTTTTGCTCTACGTTGCCCATGGAATGGATCATCTTTCCGGTGCGGACGATTTATCGTCCCCCGACTATTCTCGCATGCGCCGCCGCGAACTCGAATGGATAAGGTCGTTTGAAAAGATTTCTTGATATCCTGCTGATTGTGCTCTTCGCGCCGTTATGGCTTCCGCTCTTTGCGGTGGTGGCATTGGCGGTTCGCTTTAAGCTCGGCTCGCCGGTCTTCTTCCGACAGCGGCGCGCGGGACTTCATGGGACAGCTTTTTCGATCATTAAATTCCGTACCATGCGCGAAGGGGCGGGGTCCGATTCCGAGCGTCTGACCAGGTTCGGTGAGTTTCTCAGGGCAACTTCGCTGGACGAGTTGCCGGAACTCTATAACGTTATCCGCGGCGAAATGTCGCTGGTGGGTCCGCGTCCCTTGCCGATTGAGTATCTCACGCGCTATACCGAAGAGGAGATGCATCGCCACGATGTTTTGCCAGGCATAACCGGCTGGGCACAGGTCAATGGACGCAATCTCCTCGATTGGGATGCGAAATTCCGCCTCGATCTCGAGTATGTCCGCAAGCGTTCGCTTCTCTTCGATTTGAAGATTCTCATACTGACGATTCTGCCGGTTCTCATTCGTAGCGGCATCTCCCATGGCGGCGAGATCACGATGTCCGAACTTCGTCCGCCGCGATAGTATCGCCTACAATGCCGGTGAGTCTGTCCCTAAGGTTTTCTGTCACTAAGGTTTTCTAAATGACATTCCTTCTGCTATCTGCCGTCCTTGGATGCGACGTCGCCGTCATCGGCGGGGGGCGCCGGATTTGCCGCGGCGCTGGCGGCGGCGGAGGCCGCGCGACGGATCCGCGCGGAGGTGGAGTTTCAGGGGTCAGACCCCAGTGGTGATTCAACTTCAACTCCACCATAATCCCGGACTTTTCGGGATAACT
>DCIL01000094.1 GCA_002315875.1 Verrucomicrobia bacterium UBA1727
AGGCGCTCGCGAAGAAGCTCAAGCAAGCGGCGAAGATTTTCGACCCCGAGCCGCTCACAGCGGAGCATCCCGCCGTGAGGCACCTCGTCGAAATCAGCGGCCCCGGCTTTGCGTGGCTCGCGGCGAATGTCGAGCTCGCGCTCGGACGTCGCGCCAAAGAAGAAGCGCAGGAGGACGAGGAAGCCGCCGCGCGCGACGCGGCGAAACGCAGGACGGGGTAGGCGCCGCCGGGCGTGGGACGCGCCGCGACACGGTGGGGAGCGCGAATGCGCGGCGCAGGACGAACCCCTTTCCTGGGATCAACGCCATCCCATGACTACAATCGAGAACAGCACCGGCAAGAACGTGCCAGTGTCGAAAATGGTCGTCATTTCGCCGAACCGACTCGCGACGCATCGTCCACAGAGGTCTGTCTTTACGAACGGGTTGCCGTGTGTAGCACTATCGTATGTGGCCACACCTGAAGGCGTGTAAAGTTTCATCCTTGATTCCGCATCAAATTTCAGCACCTCGAACCTCCCGGTGAGAGAGTTGCTGAACTCATAAATTGATTTAATGCCGATGTAATTTTGGCATCAAGAGACGAAAGAACGAAAGGCTTTTTCTGACGACAATTCTGAAACGGATTCGCGGAATCGATCTCTGTACAACCGGCAATATGAGGTCAGCGCGCAATTCGACCGGGCTTGCCATACCGGCAAATCCGTGCCGAACATCAAACGATCATGCCAATTGTGCCGTTTTAGTTCTCCAAATGATTCCGGCGGCATGTACGCCGTGTCCGTCCAAACATTCTCGCATTCGGCCATGACGCAAGCCATCTCCGCCATCGGTCGGCAATGCGCAAAATCAAAACGAACACGCGGAAACATCTTGGCGATCGCCGACAACCGTTTGGGTGTTGCCGCGGAACACGGCCCCGCGTGCATCTGCACCGGCAACCCCCATGCGTCCGCACGCCCCAAAATGCGGCGCAAATCTTTTGGACGCTTCGACATCCACGGCGTCTCCCCTTCATGCAACTTCACGCCACTGAACAATCCGGACTCAAGCCACCGCATGTCCTTATCCGCATCGTACAACCGTCCCGACAGCCAAAAGAAAACATGCGCGGCGCGTCCGGCGACACGCCGCATTTCCGCCGCCTCGCGGAGAATCGCATCCAGCCCGACGCCGTCAAGCTGAGCGCAAGTCGACGACACGATGAACTCGCCGATGTCACATCGTTTCAACACGCCATAAATGCGTCGTGGAGAATAATACCAAAGATCACCGCGATCCAAGCGCGGATAATAACCCATGTGCACGTGGGCGTCACAGATCACGCGTCAACCCCGGACTGCGCCAACATCTGCCGTTGTTTTTCGTCCACGATTTCATGGTTGATGGCCGCGACACGGCAAAAATGCTCGGCGGGCGAAAACATGTCGCCCGTTTCGTTGAAATTCCGGCACATGCAGGTCGAACAATAGTCGCGGTCTTTGCATTCCGCGCAACCTTTGAAACACGCATTCGTCACGGAACGGATGCGTTTGACGGCGTCAGAATCCAACCATATGTCTCGCAGGCTTTGCTTGTAACAATTCCCAAGCGGCACGCCCGCAAACCCCGGACAAGGATAATAGTCGCCCGTGGGGCTCAAGCACATCGAATTCACGCATGCGCCGCAGGCCTTTCTACGCTTCCATTCTTCAACCGAATCCAGTTTCGCCTTCTTGCCCGGACTGAAATACTCGCTGTTCATCGGAACGGATTTCAAAATGACGTCCTGCAGCAATTCCCGCGTTTCATCAAGATTCAGGCGATTGCAAAGATTCGTCGTGTCGCAGTCCTGCTTGCCCATGATGATGAAATCCGTCTGCGCGCTCATCTTGAGCGACTCGGCGAATTTCATCACGTCAGGATACCCTTTGTAATTGATCCGAAGACAGGGACACGAGATGCGAAGCGGCACGTTGGCCGCCCGCAACCGCGCAATCGCGCCCATCGTCTCCAGCCACGAACCTTTCCGCCGCGTCACCTCGTCGTGAATCGCCGGACTCATCGAGTAGAGCGACACTTGCGCCGTTGCGTCGGCCTCCACAAGCGCCGACACGATTTCGTCCGTGCAAACCGTAAGATTGCTCAAACACGAAACCGTGCAGTCCCTCTCACGGATCGCCTTGACTATGCGGATAAAGTCGGGATGCAACATGCATTCGCCGCCCGAAAGCGTGATGCCGAGACCGCCCAAGGCGCGAAAATCGTCCAGTATCTCGCATATCTTGTCGTACGGCAAGAACAACGGGTTGTATTCCGGAATATAGCAATGCCGGCACCGCTCCGTGCATGCCTGCGTTATGTCCATCTGCAATTCGAACAACGTGGGGTGCTCGGCAAAGTAGTCCTCCATCAATTTCGCCGGCAGGGCATTCGCCTCCTCCTCCGTGTAGACCTTTTTGTTTTCAAGTGTTTTTGGGTCGTCGCAATCGTAGGTGAAGAAAGGTTCTCGCGCCGTCATCTCCGCCGCCGTCTCCCCGACGAGAACGACTCCTTCACGAATCAACGGCCCAAGAAACGCATCGAAGTCCGCAACAATGGTCTCCCGTGAAACGTCCGGATAACAGGCCGCGATCTTGTCGACGATCACGTTCTTCTCCTGCGGTTCGCGGGTGACGTACTTCAGGAACACCTCTGCGTTCCGAAACACTTCGTCAAAGGCCGTCACCTTGCCGAACAAGTACGTGAACTCCCCGTATTGCCGGACAAACGTCTGCCTTGCCAATCGCATCAACATGTCACTTCCCCTCCCAAATCCGGCGATACATCGCCGCCATCTCACACCGCTCGGACGCATGCGTGAACATATTGCCAGTCTCGTTGAAGTTCCGCATCATGCAGACCTTGCACCACGGGCGGTCTTTGCAGTTCGCGCAGGCGCCAAAATCGCGGTTCTTAAGCGCCCTCAGACGATTCAATTTCGCGCCGCGCCAAACGTCCAACAGCGCATCCGTTTTCACGTTTCCCAGCACCATGCCGTGGAACCCGTCGCAGGGATAATACTCGCCGCGCGCGTTGACGCAAAGATGTCCGTCGCCCACGTCGCACACGCGCGCGTCCGGCGCGCATTTGCAAGCCGGCAACGGTTCCTTGGCCAACGCGTCGCGATGCGCCCGGACGACCAGTTCCATTTCTTCCACCGACAAAGCATGCGCCTGATTGGAACAGTCGTGATCCAACTTGCCGATGATGTCGCAGTCGAGCACGTCATGCATGTGGTGGTCGGCGGCAAAACGGCGCAGCGTCGAAATCGCATTCCGGTTCTGCTTCAGGACGGGCGTGGCCAACCGCACGTGCACGCCTGCATGCTGCAATTCCCAAATCGCCCGAATGGTCCTGTCCCAAGAACCCGGCAATTGCGTGATCGCATCGTGTTCTTCCGCCACCATCGAGTACAGCGAAACGTTCACGAACTGCGGGTCGATTTCCTTCAAGAGCGCCACGCGCTCGTCCGTGCACACCGACAAATTCGACATGACGATGATGTTCAATCCGATTCGTTTTGCATCCCGCAGAATGACTGCGAAATCAGGATGCAACATGCACTCGCCGCCCGTGACGAAGACCGTCAACCCCTGCGCCTCGCGGAATTCGCGCAACAACTTCAAAGCAATGTCCGTCGGCAACACGGACCCGCCGCCCTTGGGAATGTAACAGTGGACGCACCGCTCGTTGCACCGATCCGTCAAATCGACGTGCAACTCGCACGGCAAATCGTGGCGCATGTAGAAATCGCCGATTGGCGAGAAACCATCGTTTTCTTCTTCCGCCGCTCTCTCTTTCAAAGGCAACACAGCGGAACTAGTCCGGCTCGGCCTTTCTGCCGCAAGTCCACCCTCTTCCGTTTCGACAAACCGCTGGCTCACAAGTTCACCAATAAACTCCTCGACATCATTCCGAAGATCAGCACTCTCGCAATCAAACTTTCCCGCCACTACTGCAGCAACCTCTTCAACACATTGCCATTCATCTGTGATTGCGTCCAAGAACAGCTTCGCGCCACGCATAATTGTACAGCCACACGTCCTCGGGCACGAAATCACGCTCTCATCACCGACATGGCGAATAAATGCACTACTGTTGCGGCGTATTTTCATAATTTAAAAATCTCGAACAACGCCTTGAAATGAAAATTCGGGAATATTCCATTCAGAAACATGTGGATACATCAAGTCAAGCACCGCCTGTTTACCGCCATCCCCAAACACATTTGGAACACCTTTAACATAAGCACGAACATTGTCCTCACCAAACACATCAATAGCATTTTTGATGGCGCGTATCCGCTCAAAATGCTGTCGGCCTTCTTGGGTCTCATCGGCCAATTTCTCAATGTCCTTGACATACTCGCGCAATTTAGCCCCAGAGATCCACCCGTCTGGGCCATTCTCGTCATGCGTCGCAACTACTGAACAATAAACCATCTCTCCTTTCTTTCGCCGCGACATAACACTCAGCATTGAACCCCAGATGGCGTCGTCAAGCGGCAGACTATATCCCAGTAGAACAATATGCTTGGCCCCGGCAATCTGCGAAAGCGCATCATCGGTCATTTCTTTTATGAACGATGGTGCCGCAGACTTAAGCTGCGTCTGCATAAACATGAAATTGTCATAGGAATGCGTCAATGCACCACAGAAATGACATTCCAGTGCATCGTACCTACCATCCCTTTGGGCTTCATCTTCCTTTTTCGTCCGTGGTTTCTGTCCCCAACAGAAAGCATGCGTTAGTCCATTGGGGAAAAGCGTTTCGGAGTATTCATCCCACATGTCACCCAAATAAAGATTTAAACGGCCGCACACAGGGCAATGCCGGAATGTCGTCATGCCGTGAACAGGCGAATACATACCCAAGCGAAACACACGGTCAGCAGAATGCTTTTCTGAATTAATCGCTTGCGCTGCAGCATCTGTGCACGGAAGCCATATGTGGGCTCGCAATTCATCATCCCTCGAATCGGCAGGTGCACGCATCCCAACCGTGGATGGAAAATTCATGCGAAGCGACAAGTGCCGTCCGGGATTCCCAACACGGAAGGCGTCAGCATGATTGACGCTCAAATTCCCCTGCCACAAGAGCCACAGAAAGATAGGCTCAAAGTTCGTTGTAACCACCGAATAGCTGAATTTATAGAATCCGGCCTCATCCAAATGCACCCCCGCATCTGCAAACCGACGTCCCTCGTCCTGCATCACTTCTGCGAGTGATTCAAAGAAGCTGAGATACCGCTTGATCCTTTCGCGGCCATCCTCGGTTTCTATCAGCTTTTGCCATGCACAGGCAAACATCGAGTTGATTAGGTGTACAAGCAATTCGCGAGCGGCCCTCAAGCGTGCAACGGATAGAAATACAGGGTCACACGAACCCGGCCTGAACGCACTGACTCCTCTCTCCTCGCGAAGATTCGCATCAATTAAAGTAAACACTTCTTGCAGATAATTACTCCGCGCACTTCCAGCCGAATCACCCGAACCTTTCTTGGCTTTTGCAATCAACTTAAGCGCCGACCAGTCGTAGTGGCTCCGCAGTTCGCTTACAACTTTTGCGACCTGCCTTGAATCAATCCCTGGGAATGTCCGCGCTCGCAAGTCATCGTCAAGATTGCAGACTGCAGCACCATCCCACCCCGGGTCGAGAACCAAAAGCAAATCAACAACCTTCTGCCCTTGCCCAACAAAGCATTTTGCCGCATCCTCAACAGCACCACTCGTCAATTCGGCATCGCAAAAACGCCACAGTATGTTTGCCTGCGCTTCACTTGTCGGCATAGACAAACTGGCTGTCGCGCCCGCACCGACAAAAAGAATCGTCTCAGGACGAATCGGCACACTAACGCTCATATCTTGCAAGTGATTGATTTGAGTTTGTACTTGTTCTGTAGACTTTCGATAAGACTTCCTTTGGCATCCCTAATTGTTGTCAGCAATTCGGCATCTCCCCCTGGGCGTTTGTCCATAGGTTCTAATTCGAATGTCCACTCATACGCCCTTTGGCAACCGCTCTTCTGTATGACAGCCAAATAAGTCGTTGCACTATCAAACTTCAAAACAAGATCTTTTTCGTACAAAAAGAGATGAGCACGGCCCTCCCCATCACCTGGGCGCAACATGGCCAGACGCTTCATCGAATCAGCGAGATGCTTCGCAGTATATTCAACCGACGGAACGAACCTAATCGCTACACCACCTTTGTGCGACACCTTGATCTCTTTAATCTGACCTGCAATTTTATAGCTCATGACACTCCTTATGTGAACCCTTGCGCCATTTCACAATGACGCAAGGGTTTTTGCCAGCACCTCAACGTACTGAAGCATTTATTTAACTTGGCTGAGTTCGCAGTTGCGTGTCTGGGAGTATCCTCCACATGCCGGCTTGGTTTTCGCCGGGCAGCCGGCAACGAAGGTTTCCTTGGCCGCGGACTTCGCGACGATTTCAGGTTTCTTGTAAGCCATTTCTGGCTCCTTTCTGAGGCATTTGCCTCTTTTTTCTTTCAGCACCCAACCGACACCGGCACCCGCTGGGCGGCGACTGCTTAAAAATCTTCAACGGCGAATGAGCTGCCCAGTTCCCCGGTAGAGCTCCGTCTTGCCGTTGTTCATCGCAATAGCGATACAGGCGTCGTTGCCGTCACCGGAACATTGCACGCCCACCACATCGTGGCTCATGGAAAACCGACGCATGAGCTGCTTCGTTTCCGTGTAGATTTCGACCTTGCGGCCCGACCATTCGGCGTAGAGCATTTTTAAGATCCTTACTTCGAACCATTCCTCCAATCGAACGAATGTCCGCCACTATTCTTGATGATCCACCGCAACGCCTTGAATATGAATCCGAACAGTTTCTTCATTGAATCCTCGCTTTCGTTTTATGTGTTCATCTATACCATACGGCTCAATTGTCCCAAAAATCTTATGTGGCGAGGCCGAAAAACTTCTGCCGCGCATTGCAATTTTGGATCGCACGACACAAACGCATTATGGCAAACCGAGAACTGCAGGACAATTTCCATTTCGTGCCATCATATTCGGTTCCGTCTTCAACCTTCGTTTTTGTCGCTGTACATTTGTTTCGGTGCTCGTCACCGGCGGAGGTCTCGGGGGGATTTGCCGGTGCGGCGTTTGACGAAGGTTGCGAAATGCGTTACGGACAGGAATCCCGCTTCGTAAGCGATTTCGGAAACGGACTTGGTCGTTTGGCGCAGGAGGCGGAGCGACAGGCGCAATTGCTCGCGCTTGATGAATTCCGACAGACCCACCAGACCCGCATCGCGGAAGGTGCGGTGCAAATGTGAACGGCTGACTTTGAGCTGCGCGCAGAGCGGCTCCAGCCGAACAATGCGGTTTTCGAGGTTGGTGCGGATTTGGCGGATGGCGTCGCAGACGAGGGCGTTGCCGCCCTCCCGCAAATCATGGGCATACGTCGTGAGCGCGTCACGCATCAACGTGGCCAAGGAAGACGCATCGGTTGTGCGATCTCCCGTCTCGAGATGTTTCCGTATCTTGCGGAACACTTCCAGTTGCGCGCTCGCCTGTCCGTGGATGCCGTTGCAAAAACCGAAGCGGTCAAAATAGGCGGCGACGTCCCGTCCCGAAAAGATCGCGTACAGAATCAGATTGCGCGGCTCCAGCGCTTCGATGGTCACCCGCTGATTCGGATAGACGACCAAGGCGTCGCCGGGACCGATCTCAATGGGTTCTTGTCCCTCCAAACTGAAACGGAAGCGTCCTTCGTAGCAGCGCAACACGTCGCCGCCCTCGAAATAGACGTCGCGGATAAGCACCTCGGCGTTCGTACACAACTCCGCCATCGAACGGATACACACATCGGAATCCGGACACAGCCGAAGGTCCGCGCCCGGCGTTTCACGACAGTAAACCGAGGGATTCTTGCGTTCCCGTGACGATGCCGATTTTCCCGGTTTTGTTTTCCGCGTTCTCATCCGTTTCTTTTCCAGCCAAATCCCATTTCCGCCATGCATTTCACCAATTCTCAAACCATACGGCCCATGCGACCGCAAAATCTTACGGAGAACGCACACGGTTTGGCGAAAAAAGAGTGGCGTGCTCCCGATCTCCATGTCTTGATCAAGGCATCGCCAAACGCCCTTACTGAAACACAAAGATGAAAGCACGCCACGTGGCTGCACCACGCAGCGCGATCATCGTATTCCGCTTCAGTGTTGAAATTGGCGATTTCTGATCAAAGCGTCATACGCTGAACTCGCGTACGCTGCACGGGTTAGCTTTCGCACCCCGCACATCTCCCGCGCACCTCGGTTTAGGATGCGCGGAGCGCGTCCCTCCCGAGCGGGGAGCCGGCCGCGTTTGTCCCGCGACCGCTATGTCAAAGAAACGGCGGAATTATACCATGCCGCAAGAGGCCAGGCAATCACATGTCTCGAACACTCTCGTACCACTCTTAATTTTTGAGCTGCTTGAGACCGCTGATCGTATCCGGTCCTCCGAAGCGCACCTCGTTGTACGCACCATCGTACGGCGCCAGATAATCACGCCTCCGCAGGCCCATCGGTTCGCGGGGTAGGTTTATGAAATTCAAATAGACGCCATTTTCAAGGACGTATTGGATGCCATTCTCCGGGAACGTCCGCTTCGTGCGATTCAACAGAACGCAATTCTTCAGACGCAAGGTCGCATTCGTCGGGCCGGAAACATCCGCATCAAGCGTGCCCGGCCCCACCACCTCATACTCCTGCCGCGCCTCGAGAACGATCGGATTCGGAATTATGCGAATCTGGCCATTTAGGTCGACATGGTGGGGCCAGTGGCGTTCGTGCCACCGGACGAGCCCAAAAGCCAGGGACACAAGAATGGACAAAACCGCCGCCAATACGAAAAGATGACGGGGGCGACTACGGCGGCGGACGGCTTTCGTGAACGCGTCGACGTCCGCGAACCGACGCTCGGGAATGGAACTCGTCGCGCGGGCGACGATGCGCTCCCACGCCCGCGGCGGTTTGCCGCCAAAGCATGCGTTGACGAGCATGCCCAACGCATGCACATCCGTGGCCGGCGAAACGGCGCCGCCGTTGAACTGTTCGGGCGCGGCGTACCCCGGCGTGCCGACGCCCACGGCCTTGCCGTCCACCAGCGTCACGGTGGCGCCCGAGGATGTCGGGCGGCGTTCAAATTCCTTGACGGCGCCGAAATCGATCAACACCCGTTCGCCATTGGCGCGGCGCATCACGTTCTGGGGTTTGATGTCGCGGTGGACCATGCCCTGGACGTGCAGGGCTTTCACGGCGGCGGCCACTTGCAGGACGTACGCCGCGACGGCCGCGTCGGCGGACGGCAACGGCGCGGGCGCGAGAAGCTCCAGGACGAAGTACGGGAAGCCGACGAGCGATTCGCGGGATGCGCGGTGCGGGGATGCGCAGTTCGGGACGAACTGCTCT
>DCIL01000018.1:0-7522 GCA_002315875.1 Verrucomicrobia bacterium UBA1727
TCTTGTCGAGGGACTGCATCGGCGGCTCGTGCCGCACTTTTGCAAACCCCTCGCTCGTGCCGCCCGCGACCTTGCGCACCGGCGAGGAAGCATCCGCAAACTCCGGATACTCGTCCTCAAGCCGCAGCAGCTCCTTTTCCCAGAGATCGTAGTCGCGATCGCCTACGGTCGGCTGATGAAGATCGTAGTAGTCGTGATTCGCCTTCTCGATGAGCCGGCGCAGTTCGACGATACGTGCTTTGATTTCTTTCTTGTTCATTTTACGTCTCCATCGAATGCCTTGAGAACCGTCCATGCGTCCAGCGTACGGGCGTAGTGGTGGCCGCACTCGGCCTCGTCAAAGGGACTGCGCTTGATGCCGTCGTAGCGGTCGCGGATGTTCCTGACCGTCCGCTCGGCGCCCTTCTTATCGCCGTACATCACCTGCAGCGCGGCGACGACGTATTCGAAGCCGGTCATCGTCTCGCGGTAATACGGGAACGGTGACTTGGGCAGGCGGCCTTCCGGATACCACGCCATCCTGAGCGACTCCTCGCCGTACATCGCATAGCCGCGCATGTTGTTGAACTGATCATCGTCCGGCGCCTTGCGGTTTCTGAGAACGATCGTGGCGATGGTCTTCTTCGCGTGCTCGACGTCCGCCACGGGACCGAGCCCCACCGCTCGCGCGGCAAAATCACCGACGAGCTGGTCGATGAGACAGCCCTCTCCGAGCTGGTAGTCGGGATTGGACGCATCGCGCGCGCCCATTGATCCGTGTTTGAGTCCCTTCGCGACCTTGCCCTTAGGCGGAGTGATGCGATGAATGTAATAGTCGCCGTTAAAGAGATTCTTCTCGATCCAATCCGATCCGCGCGCCTTCAGCACGCGGCACTTCGCGGCGAACGAGGCCTCGCCGACTTCGGTGGCCATCGCCTCGGCGGACGCGAGCGCAGCAAGGTAGAGGAAGCCCATCTGCGGATTGGGTCCGTAGTACTCGACATCCATCGTATTGTGCTGGCAGCCCTCCATCACGCCGTCCTGATCGGCGTCCCAGCCGCCCTCGATCCAGCAGAACGAAAGCGCGCGACTAATTCCCGGCCAGGTCTTCTTAAGCCAGGCGCCGTCCCCCGTCTTCTTCCAGTATTCGTAGGCCTTGACGATGCACTGCATCTGTCCGTCCGCCGCGGCAACTCCGCCGGCATCCTTGTTTTGACGAAGCGGAAGCCCCACACGAAAGACCATGTGTCCCTTCGGATCGAGCTGGATGCCGAACTCGTTGTCCAGCATCGTGCGCGCGAGATCGGGCCAGATATCCACGAGGCAATGCTCGTAACCCCAGACATGAGTGCAACTTCCGAGACAGCTGCCGTGGTCATCCCGGCAACCTTCCCAGCCATAGAAATTGCCATCGGGCGTGCGGAAGCAGGTCTCGGTGCGCAGGGTGGAGAGATTGAAAAGCGCCGCCTCCTTCACGATGTCCGGTGCCTTCGAGGTTATGACCTTCTTCACAAAGCCGATCGTCTTCGCCTCGAGCGCGGCAACATCGTTCAGAAGCCGATCCGCCGCCTGCTCAGCCGTCTTGTATTCGCCACAATAGAAGTTGCCGACTTCGATCTTGCTCTCACCCCAGTCCCATGCCATGCGCTTCGGATTGCGCCACGCGATGACAAAAGGCACAATCGCCTCCTCGCCGCTCTTCAGCTCGACCGCAACGCAACGCTGCATGGCGGGAATCGACTTCGGCTCCTCCACCGGCGAAGAGACGACCTCGCCCTTGTCCACGAAACGCCGCCAGTAACGATCGAGTCCGACATTCCATCCCGGCTCGCGCACCTCGTCCACCCCGGTCTGCACGCCTACCCCGGGCGCCGGCTTGATGACGAGTTCACCCTTGGTCTTGCGGATGACCGTTCCGCAGATCGAGGCCTTGATCACCGCTGCCGTCGGATTCTTCAGCCGCCAGCGGAAATACACGGCCGGAATGCCGCTTGCGGACGCATCACCCTTCACGAGCGGATTAAACGCCTCGAGCGAGACCTGAAGCGGAACGCGCTTGTCGAAGAAATCGATCGTCGCAAGCGGATACGCCGCCTTGAAGACGGCGCGTTCGAAACGCGGGAAGCCGTGATTCTGGACCTGGCATCCTTCGTATCCCTCGAACTCGCTATTGAGGAGCGGACCTTCCAAAAGCCGTCCGACCTTCTTGCCGTCCGCCGTCTCGCAGCGGATCGCGAAATGCGGGGCGAAGAATCCGGCGCGAGGCGTAAAGCCCTTGGCTGGACGGTTATCAACCTCCCAATCCACGAGCGAGCCGCGTCCCGAAAGCGAGATCGTTCCGGTGCCGATGCCGCCCATAGGCATCTTCACCTTCGCGAGCGCGGCGCCTTCGTAAGTGCGCACGACAGGCCAGGCCTCGCCGAAGGCAACCCCAGCCATGGCCATTCCGACAAGAGCAACCAATGCTCTTCTGCCCGACTTCATCAATTTACCACAGTTCTTGAGCGAGGCCTGGATTGCCACGAGCAGTTCGTGCTTCGCGCCTGGCTCGAGCATGTCGCCCGAAGGCCAGTTGGTGACCGGCTCGATGCAGACGAACTTCTGCCAGTCGCCCTTCACCAGATCCCCGCTCTCGCCGCCTTCGCCGCAGTTCCAGCAGACGGTCTTCGTGTTGCCGCTCGAGACGATTGCAATCGCGCGGCCAAGCTTCTCGTCGATAAGCGCAAGCTCGTGCTTGGGCGCACCGGGCATCGAGAAGATGTGATCGGGAGAAGGATTGAACTTGAAATCGCCGACATTCACCGTATCCGCTGGCTCAGGCATGCGTCCGTCGACGAAGGTGATGCCGTCCAGCCCCTTCACTGACACGCGGTCGCGATCCATCACGCGGAAATACGGATGGAATCCCGCGCTGAACTCAAACGCCTTCTTACCGATGTTCTTCGAGGTGAGCTGGAGATTGAGTTTCATCGAGACGATCACCTTGAGCTCGAGATCGAACTCGTAAGGCCAGATTTTCATGGTTTCGGCGTTGCTCTTCAGTCCGATCACAATCTCTGTCTTCTCCTCGGAATACTCGGTCGAGCGCACCTCCCAGCCGAACTTGCGCGCGAAGCCGTGACCTGGAAGCTTCTTCGTCATCCGTCCGCCGAACATCGGCCAGCAGACGGGAATGCCACCGTGAAGCGAGGAACCGTCCGGATAAGTAGCAAGATCAATTGAAGGACGAAAGAGCGTCTCGCCGATGCCGGTGGGACGATACGAAAGGACGTTTCCGCCCATGAGCGCAAGCTCGGCATTGCCGTAGCGGTTGGCGAGGATTACGTTGGGGAATCCCGAAAGACCGTCTTTAAATACGATTCTTCCCGGCGCCCCGAAACGGGCGTTGAGTTCTGCAATATTCATTATCGACCTCACTTGTAGATGATCGCGCTGCCGCGATACGGATTGATGGTGGCGACGAGTTTATTGTCCTCGACTGCGAGGGTGACCTTGAACCGGTCGTCAACCGGACGTACCACCCAGCCCTCGATGCCGTTCGGAGCAACGAGTTCGCCTCCCGCGAAGAGCGTAACCTTCTGGCGCTTCTTGGGATTGGACGAAAAGAGAATCGTGCCGTTCGGCGGCAGTACGAGCTTGCCCCCGGTCGTGCAGAACGGATACGACGCGGCGTCGTCTGGCGCGGCAAGCGTCCAGGTAACGTCATCACCCACCTTGATCGTGGGACTATCAAGTCGGCTCGCATCGACGCGCGAGGCGGCATTGATGATTCCGCTGTAGTCGCCGCTCACACCGGAAAGGTCAAGATCGCCGTTGAGCGCGATTTCGCCGGACCCCGAAAGCGTACCCGAGATCGAACCGCCGTCCGTAAGCGTCAGCAACGTGAGCGAGCCGATATGAAGTTCGCCCGCGGCATTGATTGACTTGAGCGTGACCGGTCCGTTCTCGTCAATCGCAAGCTGCGCTCCGACATCGACCGTGACCGGGGAGTCGACGGGCAGCACCGCTTCGGTGGCGTCGGGACGCACCCCGCGGCAGACCATCTTCACTTCCGCCGCGTTGAGCGCGCGATTGAAGACCTGGAAGTCATCGTAAACCCAGACCGCGTTATCGGTGCGGTCGGGACGCCTTCCGATCATGAAGCGGAAGCTCGCGTTCGAGGAGTCGAGGTTGAGCTGAGAGAGCGTCCTCGAGGCGACGAGCGCACCATCCACGTAATGATAAAGCATCTTGGCCGTCGGATCGTAGACGGTGGTGATGTCCATCCACGACGTCTGGTTCTCAGCGCCGCGCAAATACTTGCCCTCGCAGACGAAGTCGCGTCCTGTCGAACCCGCGGCCTGGTTCCACGCATAGCAGAGCTGACGCGGATAATTGCAGGAACGGAGCACGAGGTACTTGCCGGCCTCCGGCACGCCGATGTACCAGATCGTCGCGTACTCGTTGCAGCTGGAATTGGTGCGGACACGGCAGTGAATCGAGAAGGGATTATTTCCGGACGGCATGCTGGACGGCCAGCTCGCGCCGATCTTGAACTTGAGATATCCGCCGCTGTAACACTTGACCGAACCATCGTAAGCCCCTGCGACCGAACCGGACTTCATCCAACTGCAGATGGCGCCTGAGATGGAAGTGTCGGGCTCGAGAATGATGTTGGAAACGCCCGAGATATCCTTCCACGGATTTGCCGAGTCATCGAAGTTCCAACGCGCCGAGGGCTTCGGCATCGTCCAGGCCACATTCGTCTCGGGACGATTGTTATTCGAGAGGAAGGCAATCTCTTCCGCCCCCAGACAACGCTTGAAAATCATGATGTTGTCCATATCGCCGGCATAGACCGCGGCAGCGTTATTGCGATAGCCGTAGTTGATCGCCGAGACGGATGGCACCTCCATCGCCGAAACGATGTCGGAAACATCCGCCGCGCGCTGCACGCCGTCCACATAGATCCGACGGCGGCGGTTCTCGTAGGTGATGGCAATGTTGTGCCAGGAACCATCGAAAAGCGAAAGACCATTTGCGATAAGCGAATCGCTCCTTCCGGTCTCGAGCTTGAGCTCGCCGCCGGAAACGCCCATCGAAAGGAAAACGCCGCTGTTGGCGGTCGTGGACGCGGTGCCGAGCGCCAGGAGGTCGACGAACGATCCCTCGGCGAGGTTCTGGTAATGTTCGGTTCCCGACGGCCTGATCCAGAACGAGTGCGTGAACGAAGCGTCGCCTGCGAGCGGACTGAGCACCGTGGACGACTTGCATTGGGCGGTTGCGGGAGACTCCCCCGCGGCAAAATGAATCGACCGACGGCTCTTGGCACCGGAATCGATCACCGTCGGAACCGTGGTAGCCGTCAGCGAGGCGTCCGTCGGACAATTCGTGATCGCCAAGGCGTTTTCGGTGATGTCCGCAAACGGACGGTCATAGTCCTCAAAGGTCCAGAACGCAAGCAGTCCCTCACTCACTAACGGCTTGAAATTGCGGGTGCGGAGCGTACCTGCGGCAACACGGGTGGAACCGGCGTAGCTGTTGTTTCCGGAAAGCTCGAGCTCGTAATTGGCGCCGGCCTTCACGAGATCGGAGCCTCCGGTTATGCGCGCATTGTAGCAGGTGCGAGCGTACTGCTTGGCATTGCCGATCGTCAGAGTCGCGCCATTCGCAGTGCGCAGCTCGTCCTCGACACCGTAGGAGGTAAGACTCTTGACGGTAAACGACTTGTTGGTGTTGAGAAGCTTGGTGCCGTATTCAAGCTGGTAACTGTTTTCACTAACCGACGTCGCTTTGGTTCGGTCAAGCCACACGCCGTTGAAGACGAAACTGCCGTCGAACGCGCTGTGATCGCCGTCCAAACTCGCGATGGAGGACGAATGAAGGTCAAGGATGCCAGCCCCTTTGATCTTGCCGGCGAAATTCATGTTATTCATGGCGAGCAAGCGATACGATCCGGTGTCTATGACCGAGTCGGCGTAAGTACCGTTGACCGTAAAGAACGACATGTCAAGGCCAAGCTTGACCACCGCCTTCGAATCGTTCAAAAAAAGCCCGCTGGAGCCGAGATTGAAGCTCGCGCGATTGAAAATGACCGTCGCGTCCTTGACCGTCAGGTTGCGGTCATATAGCTGAAACGTCTTGGTCTGGTCGAAGGACAGCGTGCCGCCGCCCTGCACCTGGAAGAGCTTGGTGCGTCCCGTTCCGAGATACGACCAGTTCTGATCCTTGTTCTCGAGTTTCCAGATCAGAACCGTCCCGGAAGGAATCGTAAAGTAGCAGTCGGCACTGGCCGAACCATCGGCGTTGCCGAAATCACAGCCGTACTGAAGGCCGCCCGTAAGCGTGATGTTGCCTTTGTTAGCGCCGAGCACGAAGCCGAGCGAAAAGAAGTGATCCGAATAGTCGAGAGTTACTATCGCGCCGGTGGAAAGCTTGGTGAAGTCCCAAACGCAGGCGTTCGCGCGCGTTGTCGCGCCGGTGACGCGGGTCGCGAGAAGCGTTGCGTCAGTAGTCCACCCACCACTGCCATTGCTCGTCTCCCAATTGGATACCGTGCTCCAGCTACCGCCGCTCGTCGCACCAATCCAACGGTTGGTGGCCACCGCCGCACTAACGTTAACCGCGGCAAAAACGGACAACAGCAATACGAAACGCATTATAAATTTCATAATGCACCGAATTATATCATATACCCCCTGAGAATACAATCACATAACTGCGGACATGAGGAGCACGGCGAGCCAGTCGGGGATGTCGATCTTGTGAGCGACCATCAACTCGATGTAGTGTTTGAAGTCGAACGGCAGGCGGCGAATGGTAATCGTGTGCGAGCGAGTATCGTAAATGACGTAAGACGAACAGAAATCGTGACGCGGATAGCCGACACTGCCCACATTTAAGCAACGCCTCATCATCCTCAATAATATAACCCCACTCGTCTGGACAGACAAAGTCACCATGCGAAAACGCCACACCGTTCTTAGCGTGCAGATGCTTCAATTGGCGTATCCAATCAAGGTCATCGGCCGAAAGTTGGCTCCGCTGCGCGATATCAAGTTGGTAATGCGGATTAGTGAGAGACTCCCGCTCCGGTTCAAGCCCTGCGCAAACTGAGTCATGATTACCCATGAGAACCATGTCAAACCGCTCGCGGACGAGCTTCATCGCGCCGACCACATCATAACCATAGCCGGTCACATCACCGCAAAACACATACTTCTCGCAGCCGAGTTCATGCGCATCCGCCAGCGCCGTCTCCAGCGCCTTCGGATTCGCATGTACATCACTCATAATCGCGTATTTCAAAGTCAGTCCTTCCAGCCAATGGCCTTCTTTGTCGCATCAATTTCGGCTATGATGGCATTACGAAGCGGCTGATCAATTCGATTCAGCTCATCGAAGAGCGGCTTACCCTTCTTGAAATACTTGATCGGTTTGTGATGATGACCGTTTTCGAGAAACTCCATTGTATTCGAGAGCCGGTCGGCGATCTTGACTGCCAACGCTTCCGCAGGCGCGGTCGTTGCGACCTTCGTAATGTAGGCCTCTTTCGCTGCTTTGT
>DCIL01000018.1:7601-8870 GCA_002315875.1 Verrucomicrobia bacterium UBA1727
ACAAACGGCTCCGACGCCTTCATGATTTCGAGACGATCAACCGACGTATCCTCAAGAAGATCATGGCCCCAGCCAATTGCCAGGATGCGAAGGTCCGTCACGCCCCACTTCTCAAGCAAGGCCACAACGCGGGCTGGGTGCGTGATCGCCGGAAGTTTACTCTCCTTGCGGGGTTCTGTATCCTTGCCGTGCCAAAGCGTGGCAAGCGCCTTCATGTTCTCAACCATCGTATTCATGGTAGCAGCTCCTCAGCCTCGGTACCTGACATGTCATCTTGCCAATCGATACCATTTCAGATCCTTTTCAGCTTCGGCCAGCGACGGTAGCGACAGCCGTTCGCCAACACAAATCACAGGGGTCTCTTCATCGAGAACGAGCTTGGCAAGTGCAACATGCAAACGCTTGTCGTAGACATATACATCGATCAGATCGTCTTCACCACGCCTGAACTGTCCGGCAACCGTAAGCTTCCCTGTTCGGAAAAGAAATCCGGGCGTATTCAGATACAGTTTATCCCCGCGAAGGTTCTCGATCTCAAACACCGGAGTCTTCTGGCCGTAGCGCGTTTCCGCAATGCCACGATAGATCGCACTGACAATCGGCCCGAAGTCAATCAACTTACCGCTGTTGTAACCATAGATGTCTTCGCAGTCCGCGAATACATAGCGATCCTGGTCGATCTTCACTTCCGGCATGTCAAATGCCGTCTCCTGCCAAGACACACGAGGCCCGGCAAAATACGAGTGCCAATCCTCGTTATACTCACCGCAATTGTGCTTCGAGTTCTGATAGTCAATCTCAAATGCGAGCCCGCGTTCAGACAAGTTCACCTTGGCGCGTTGTATGAAATCCGGCCAGATGTTGCAAGGATAGACCTTGATTCCCTCCGTCGGATTACGGATGCCACTCACAAACTGTTCACGCCACCAGTAGAGCGCACGAACATCGTCACTGCGCTCGCCGTCCGGCCTTTCAAACGGATTCTTACGCTCTCCGCGATAGTATCTGCACAGCATGTCCACACCTCACTTGCTGAAATAACGTTTCCAGTCGATGGTCGGATCCTCAACGCCAAAGTTGTGATGCATCATGGCCGCATGAGGATTGCCATAGCGGAGACGGCGCTCGGTCTCGTAAGCATAGAGAACAATTGCCAACTCATCTCGCGTGGCCGTCACTTCACGCATGAAGCGCGGCCAATCCTCGGGACGGGACGTCTGAAACAGCCATTCGACGATCTGTTCGCGACCGTCAACACGCTCAATGTCG
>DCIL01000074.1 GCA_002315875.1 Verrucomicrobia bacterium UBA1727
CGCTCGGCTCCAAGAACCGTCTCAATGTGGTCAAGGCCACGATGAACGCGCTCGCGAAGCTTCGCAGTGCTGAGGAAATCGCGGCGATCCGCGCCTAAGGGGAGGAACTTAAAATGGAATTGAATAGCCTTACTAACACCCCCGGAGCGCGTGAGCGCCGGAAGCGCGTGGGCCGCGGCTGCGGCTCGGGCATGGGCAAGACCTCGACCCGCGGTCACAAGGGTCAGGCCGCTCGCAAGGGCCACAAGCACAAACTTCAGTTCGAAGGTGGTCAGATGCCCCTCGTGCGTCGTCTTCCGAAGCGCGGCTTCAACAATGCCGCGTTCAACGCGAAGGCGCTGGCGATCAACGTCTGCGAGCTCGAGAAGAAGTTCGAGGCTGGTGCCGAGATTACCGTCGAGGCGCTCGCCAAGGCCGGTTTCTCTGACAACAAGCAGCCGAAGATCAAGATTCTCGGCAACGGTACGCTCACCAAGAAGTTCACCGTCAAGGTTCCCTGCTCGGCTTCCGCCAAGGCGAAGATCGAGGCGGCCGGCGGTACCATCGCGTAATCTGAAAGGAACGGTGTAATCATGGGTACTGGTCGTACACTCCGCAAGGAATCCCACGTCCGTCCGTGCAAGACGCCCGCCGGCAAGGCCCGCAAGGCCAAGGCCCAGCGCGCGCGCCTCGTCAAGTTCGGAATGGCCGCTGACAAGGTCGCGGCGATGGGCGACGAAGATGTTCGCATCCTCGTCCAGCGTCCCGCGGTCGTCAAGAAACTCATCGCCAAGAAGGCCTGATGTTCTACGTAAGCTCAAGCGTAAGCGAGAGATACGTAAATCCCCTCTTCGAAGTTTTCGAAGGAGGGGATTTTATTCTTTCGTCCTACCGCGATATCGAAGAGGACTTCGCGCGCATGCGCATCTTCTTCGAGAGGGCGGATGAAGCCGCCGCCGCGAGGAAATGCCTCGCCGACGCGCTGGCAATCGTCGGCGTCGAGGCCGCAATCGAAGAAGGCGAACTTAAGGACGAGGACTGGAAGTTCGCCTACCGTCGCCACTTCAAGACCGAGTTCGTCAGCGAGCGCATCTGCACCGTCCCCGAATGGGAATGGGATGAGCTGAAGCGCGAAGACGGCAAGGTCTATATCAAACTCGATCCCGGAATGGCCTTCGGCACCGGCAAGCACGAAACCACCAAGGCCTGCCTCCAGTTCATCGATAAGGTCTCCTCAACCCTCAACTCTCAATCCTCGACTTTCCTGGACATGGGTTGTGGTTCCGGCATCCTCTCCATTGCCGCCGCCAAACTCGGATACAGCCAGGTCTCGGGTTTCGACGTCGATCAGGAGGCGGTGGACGCCTCGCTCGAGAACGCCGAAAAGAACGGCGTCAAGGTCGCCTACTCTAAGTTCGCCTTGGGCCGTCCCGGAAATCCTCCGATCGCGCCGGCGGACCTCGTCGCGGCCAATATTCTCGGTCCGCTTCTCATTCGGTTTGCGGATGAAATCGCTCCCGCCTGCCGTTCCAAACTGATCATTTCCGGCATCCTCGATACTCTCTATCCCGAAGTCCTCGCCGCCTACCAGGAACGTGGATTCCGCGAGTTGGAGCGACGTACGATCGGGGAATGGACGAGTGGACTTCTCGAACGCATTCCTTAAGAAAGGAGCATCATGACCTTAGCAATCCTGCCTATCCTGCTCGCCGCCTTCACGGTCCGCGAGCTTCCGTCCGCGCCCGAATACATCGCTACCGATCATAATGTCGCCCCGCTTCACGCGATCGATTCCGCCAGCTGGGTGTGGGGTCAGGATGGCTCCGACTGGATGCGCTTCCGCAATGAGTTCGAGGCGGACGGCTCGCCGTTCGCTTTTGAGGTGAGTGCGGACGAACGCTACATCCTCTTGCTCGACGGACAGGTCATCGCGCGCGGACCGGTCCGCGGCTTCGTGGACCACTGGTACTGCCATTCCTATGCCGTTGACGGACTCTCCCGCGGCAAACATATGCTTGAAGCGGTGGTCTGGCGTATGGGACAAAAGGGACCCCTCGCTCAGTTCTCCTACAGCGGCGGATTCATCCTCAAGGCCCGCGGTGCTTACGATAAGGCGCTCTCGACCGGTTCGGGACCCTGGCAGGCCGCTCCGCTCAAGAATACTTCAATGACGGACGCCGGCACGTCCGGAACCTTCGGCGTCGGCACCGGTTGCCGCGTGAAGGGCACTGCCGCCGTGAACGAACATCCCGATGCCTCGCTTTGGCGCAAGGTCGTGGTCGTCCGCGAACCGGTCAAGGCCAGTCCCTACGGAATCAAGACCTACGGCTGGACGCTCTTCCCCGCGGATCGTCCCGAAATGAGTTACATCCTTCGCGCGCCTGGACGCTTCAAGGCCGCCATCGAGAACGACGACCGCATCGTCTATCGCGATGAGGATACGAAATCGCCGCGGCTTAAGGACTTCAACTCTCTCCGTAACATCACGATTCCACCGCGCACCCGTCTTCGTCTCGCTTGGGATCTCGGCAACTACTACTGCGCCTATCCCGAACTGCGCGTCTCGCGTGGACGCGGTGCGAAGGTTCGCTGGGGTTGGACCGAGTCGCTGACGACGAAGGATCAGAACGGCAAGATGATCAAGGGCAATCGCGACGAGTTCATCGGCAAGGGTTTTCATCAGAAACTGTCGGATGTCTTCGAGTGCGATGGACGCGAAGGGGCTTTCTTCACCTCGCCTTGGTGGAGGTGCGGACGCTGGTGCGAGTTTGAGGTCGAAACCGCTGACGAACCGCTGACGATCGATTCGCTTCAGATCGCCGAGACCGGATATCCTTTGTCCGCCGATGCCGCGTTCGAATGCGATGACGAAGACCTCATGCGTATCGGCGTGATGTCCGAACGCACCCTCCGGTGCTGCGTCCACGACATGACCTTCGATTGTCCCTATTACGAGCAGCAGATGTACCCGGGCGACACCAGAATCCAGCTCGAAATCCTCAGAACCTTCACCCGCGACACGCGGATGCCGCGCTTCTGCATGAGCATCTTCGACTTCGATCGCCGCGCGAACGGCATGGTCGCGATGAATTTTCCGACTCGTATGACCCAGGAAAGTTCGACCTACACGATGTGCTGGCTGATGATGTTCAAAGATTACCTCGACTGGACTGGCGACCTCGCGTTTCTCAAACTCCGCCTGCCCGGCGCTCACGCGGCACTTGGGGGTCTCGCAATCTACGAGAATGCGGATGGACTTCTGGAGAATCTTCCGGGCTGGCCGTTCATGGATTGGGTGGTCGGCGATCTGTCCATTGACACCGGTGTCGCTCCGGACGGTAAGAAGGGCGTTAGCGCGCTCAACAACCTTCAGTATCTCCTGGCGCTCCAGTCGGTTGCGGCGGTGGATCGTGCGCTCGGTGAGAAGGAACTGGCCGCGTATTGCGAGCGCCGCATCGCGACCGTGTCCGCGGCAATCAAGGCGAAGTTCATGTCCGCAAGGGGAATTCTGGCGGACGACCTCAAGCACGAGCATTTCAGCGAACACGCCCAGTGCATGGCGATTCTCGCCGGCATTCTTAATGATGAGGAGCGTCAGCGCGCGCTCAAGGTGCTCGAGAGCAAGGACGCCTTGTCGCCTGCGAGCACTTATTTCGCCTACTACCTCTTCCGTGCATTCGCCAAATGCGGACGCGTCGATCTGATTCGCAAGAATATGACTTACTGGAAGAAGTTCCTCGCTGTCGGTGCGAAGACCGCCTTTGAGAATCAGAACGTCGAGTTCCGCAGCGACTGCCACGCGTGGAGCGCATGCCCCATCTATTTCTACCACACCGCGTTCGCCGGAGTTCGTCCGTCCGAATACGGTTTTCGCAAGGTGCGCATCGCGCCTCAACCTGCCGGTCTTAGGCGCATCAAGGCGGCGACACCTTGTCCCCAGGGTAAGATTCTCACCGATCTTACCTTCGAAGGAAATAGCGTCCGCGGCACCATCACACTGCCCGAGGGAGTGTCCGGTGTGTTCGAATATGCGGGCAGGACTCAGAAGCTTATTCCCGGCAGCAACGGACTTTGAACCTCTAACGGAAGGAAAGCGAAATGAACCTTATCATTCTTGCGGCCACGAGTGTCGCGTTTTCGTTTGGCAATGTGTCCGTGGATTGTCCCCACCGCGGCGAATGGAAGATCTCGCTCACGCGTGAGGTCGAGACCGATGGCGGCGAGGTCGCCCGTATCGTCTGCGACGCACCGAAGGCGATGAAACCGCCGCGCTTTACGGTCGTGACGAAAGTTCCGCAGGTCGAGATGGACAATCGCTGGCTCATCAATACCAAGGATTGCGACATGCCGGCGAACTGGGGTGGGAAGGTCGAGTCGGACATTGCGCACGGACTTCCGCTTTGCGTTGCGTACAACGGCAATGACCAAGCGAAGTTCTCGGTTGCCGCGAGTGAGAGCGTTCGTCAGGTGGCGATGGTCGTCGGCATTATCGAGCACGGTTCGTATCTCGGGTGCAATCTTACGTATTTCGCCGGCGTCGAGGCCCCGCTCAAGCACTACGAGACTGCGATCCGTTACAACGTGAGGACCCGTCCGTTTGCGGATGCGGTGCGCTGCGAGTCCGACTGGATCACCCGCAACGCCGGCATCGTGCCTTGCAAGGTCCCGGACGCAGCGTTCGATCCGCTCTACTCCTGCTGGTACAGTTTCCATCAGGATGTCTTCGACAGGGAGATCGAGGCGGAGTGTGCGCTTGCCGCGCCGCTCGGCATGAAGACGCTCATCGTGGACGACGGCTGGCAGACGGATGACAACCACGGCGGCTACGCCTTCTGCGGCGACTGGCAGATCTCGAAGCGGCGCTTCCCCGACATGGCCGCGCACGTCAAGCGCGTGCAGGCGATGGGAATCAAGTACATGATGTGGTACAGCGTTCCCTTCGTCGATCTGAAGAGCACGAATTACGAACGCTTCAAGGGAAAGTACCTCGGCAAGCGCGAGACTCTCAACACCGCCGTGCTTGATCCTCGTTTCCCGGAAGTGCGCGAATTTCTCATCGGCATCTATGTGAAGGCCTTGAAGGACTGGAACATCGACGGGTTCAAATTGGACTTCATCGATTCGTTCAAGATCTACGGCAAGGATCCTGCCGAGGCCGAGAACTATGCCGGACGCGACATCCTCTCGGTGCCTGCCGCGGTCGATCGTCTGATGACCGATGTCTATGCCGCGCTCGCGGCGATCAAGCCGGACATCCTCGTCGAGTTCCGCCAGAGCTATGACGGTCCGGCGATCCGCCGCTTCGGCAACATGATCCGCGTCGCGGATTGTCCCGGCAACTATCGCCGCAACCGCTACGCGATCGCCAACCTGCGTCTTGCCTGCGGCGATGCCGCGGTGCATGCGGACATGCTGGAGTGGAACTTCAAGGAGGATCCGCGTCATTCCGCGCTTTACATCATCAATTCCATCTTCGGTGTCGTGCAGTATTCGGTCATGCTCCGGCAGGCGCCCGAGTCGCATCGCGCGATGATCGCGAAGTGGATCAAGTTCTCGCAAGATCACCGCGAGACGCTGATGAAGGGCAAGTTCACTCCGCATCATCCCGAACTCGATTATCCGCTTATCGAGGCCGAAAGTGCCGCGGAGCGCGTGATCGGCGTCTATGATGACGGACGCCTGATCGAGATCGCCGATGACAATAAGCCGACCTTCCTCATGAATGCCACGGGACGCGATACGCTCTTCGTCCGTCGCGGCGGCAAGGTCCGCGAAATCGCCTGCCCCTCCGGCGACTGGATCCGCCTCTGAGCTTTGCGCGGCAATCTGGCAATCTGGCGATTCGCTTGAAGTTTGAGGGCGGATTTTGCTATAATACGCCAAGATGAAGAGCATCAACACGTCATTGTTCGATTTTCCGACGATTCGTGATCCGTCATCAGGTTTCACTTATGTCGACAAAACGGCGCAGCTTTACGAGATCGCCAAACCCACGGCAGACCGTATTTATTATCTGCCGCGTCCGCGGCGGTTCGGTAAGTCTCTGATGCTTTCAACGCTGAAGGCGCTCTTCGAGGGACGACGCGAACTGTTCAATGGACTTGCGATCGAAAAGACGGACTGGAACTGGGCGAAGGAGGTCTATCCCGTTCTTCATCTTGACATGTCCAAGGCGGCGTCGAAGTCGGCGGACGATCTGGAGATCAAGCTAAACGACCTGATGCAGTTGCAGTGTTCGAAGTTCGGCGTGCCGTTCAACCCTGCTTTGCCAAGCTCTTCCAACTTCATGCATCTTCTCTGCGGCCTTGCCGAAAGGTCCTCCAACGGCAAATACGTCGTCCTGATTGATGAATACGATGCGCCGATTGCCGGACTTCTCGATGCGCCGAACGGACGAGAGGAGCTGCGCATCATCCGCAAGACGCTTCACGATTTTTATGTGCAGGCGAAGGCGGAGTGCGGCAATATCCGCTTTCTGATGGTGACGGGCGTTTCGAAGTTCGCGAAGACCTCGATATTTTCTGCGTTCAACAATCCGTGCGACCTCACGCTCGATGTGCGCGCGGCCGATCTTCTCGGTTATACTCACGAGGAGATGGAGAAGTACTTCCATGAGCACATCTCGGCGTTCGCGGACGAGAAGGGCATCACCTATGACGAGATGTTCGCGAAGTTGCTGGAGTGGTACGACGGTTACCAGTTCTGTCCCCGGAAACTTGTCAAGGTGGTGAATCCAGTTTCGTTCGGACGTGCGCTCTCCAATCGCGCCTTCGCAAACTATTGGGAGGCGACAGCGGGCTCGACGCTGATCTTCGATGCGCTCAAGGCGAACAACAAGACACCGATCGACTTTGCCGACGAGTTCGCGCTCGCTTCCCTCGATGCCGCTGATGCTCTCGAGGCTCCGTCCGTTGCGCTTCTCTATCAGGGCGGATATCTCACGATTGACAAGAGTCTTGATGACCTTTTCGTATTGTTGAAGATACCCAACGAAGAGGTGAGGATGTCGCTCTATCGCGGACACATGGCGGCGGTTCTCGGCAAGGACTTCGAGATCGACGGCTTCATGCGTGCTGCCGAGAGAACTGCGAAGTCACTTCTTGCCGAAGGTGTAGGTGAAAGCTTTCTGACCTTCCTGCGCGCTGGCTTCTCGAAACTGCCGCACGACTGGGTGGCTAAAGACGAGCGCGAGGCCAAGCGTGCCTTTGCTGCGTTTATGGCGTTTACGGGGTCGAACATCTACGGCGAGAACCAGCAGGCGCTTGGTCGTCCTGATGCGATTCTCGAAACCGAGAAGGCCGTCTATGTCTTCGAGTTCAAGTTCAATAGGTCGGCTCGGGAGGCGCTCGAACAGTGCCGCCGGAAGAACTATGCCGCGGCGTACGCCAACGACCCGCGGCAGGTTTGGTATGTTGCGCTTAACTACGGCGACAAAGCTCGAACGATTGACGATCCGATCTGTGAGCAGGTAAAGTAGTGTAGTGAAAAGATAAAGAGGAGTGAGTATGATGAAGCGTCTGGTTATTGTCGGTCTGATGGCTGTTGCAACTACTATTGCAAATGCTGCGGAAATCACGTTTACCGATGCGATGGATGATCAAGATATTGCGAATCCGAAGAACTGGCCGAATGAGACGCTGCCGACCTCGGAAGACGTCGCGATCGTGCCCATAGACGCGGGCAAGACCGTCTACTGCAAAAGCGACGTCAGCTTCAAGGGCCTTCGCATCCAGAACGCCGGCAGCTTTACGCTCGGTGATACCACGGACAGGAAGACCATCACCCTCGGTTCCGAAGGTTTTCAGACGACTGTTAATTCTGAGAACAAAGGCTGGAACATGGGCATACGTCCGCACTTCGTCACCACTTGCGATCAGACCTGGAACATTGACCCAGGTTATTATAGTACCGCCACGCTTTCGGGAAAGATTACGGGCACCCACAACCTGACGATCAAGGGGTCTTATTCTGTCAAGTTTACTAATGACGCGGTCGGTTATGACGGACATATCGAATTAGCGCGCACGCGCAGTAACGTTGCTTTTTTCTACATTTCTGGTACCGGCCAGTACGCGACAAGTCTCAAGGTGAACTTTACGTATCTATTTTTCCAGTTTACCGGCGCTGCCTATCTCAAGGACATCATCCCTTCCGGACAGATCGATTCCGAAGGATGGAACTCTGGCTATGGCGTTGATGGTACCGCTACGGAGCTGATCTGCGATGATGGTGCGAGCATCCAGGGCGTCGGCGACGGAAATGAGCTCATAGCGGGCACGCTGCGCATCGTATCCGGCAACTATCGGTTCAATAAGTGGACGACTGCGATGTATGCCACTTCTGGCTTCAAGCTTTTGATGGAGGGCGGAACCTACAACCCGTATGCGCTCTTCATGAGCTGTGATTCGGCGACGACGCCTGCGCTTTTCCAGCAGACCGGCGGCAATACACCGTTCTCAAACGATATCGAGGTCGGTGGTGCGGAGTCGAATCTTTACCCTGCATCGCCTGCGGGATTGGCATGGTTTCGGTTGATGGGCGGAACTTCCAGCGTCAGCGCAAGTTATCCGATTCGCATCGCCGGCAATGCCTATCCGAAAGGTCACACCAATGCCGATGACTGTTCGCCCGGCTACCTCTCAATCGAAGGTGGCAAGATGACTTCCGCGCGGGGAATCATCTTCGGTGGCGTCGCAGGAAGTGCCGGACGAGCGGCTTCATACTCGACCAACCATTTCGGCTTCTTCGACATGCGCGGCGGAAAACTGGTGTCGTCCGCCAACTGGCTGCGCATAGCAGATACCTGGAACGCCAATTCTGACTCGCGCATCACGAGTGACAATGCCGTGGCCTCGTATCGAGTCGTCCTTCGCGGCGGTACTAATGAACTCACCACACCCGCGCAGACGATGAAACTTCAGTGCGAGATTCAGCCGGGAACTCAGCCGCTCGTAATCAACAATGCCAATGCCATCACCATGAATGCTCCCGTCTGGGGCACGGGCGCGCTCACGAAGGATGGTGCCGGTTCGCTTGTCTTGAAGGACGCCGCACGCTTTAGCGGCAGTCTTACGGTAAAGAACGGGTCGGTGGATGCCCGCGGTACACTCAATTACGATGCAGTTGACGAAGGATGCGTCATCTGGCGAGCGGATGACATTGATCAGGAAGATGGCTCCGATGTGACCAATTGGACCACATCCGTCGGGGCCGAATACAAGGTTTCCAGCGTCAAGGGCGAAGGCTATTATGCCCCGACGCTCGCGAAAAATGCGATGAACGGCCACGCGGCCGTCTATTTTCAACGCCGGAGTAATACGAAGGAATATCTCGCTTCGTCTGAAACGCTCGCGGCCAATCCGCTCTACAATGAGACCAATGTCACAATCGCGGTGGTCATCAAGACCGAGGGCGATGGTTCCGGCGGTTCGAGTGACTGGGACTGGTATTACCAGACGTTCATCGTGGGCAATCCCACACGTTGGAGTGCCAACTCGATCGGCATCACCTACAAGGCCGGCGGACAGATTTGCCTCGGCAACTCCTGGTGTAATCGAAATAGTCTCGACAATCGTGTCTTTGAGACGTATCAGTCCCCACAGTCTGCCTACGACAGCAAGGTGCACGTGGTCGTGGCAACGCGCAAGGTGAATGTGGTATCTCTCAATGTGGATGGTATCATGCGCATCAATAATCATACCGACATTCCCTATCAGGCGAACAACTATCCGCTTTACAATGACTATCCTGGCGCGGCTCAGTATTCGCGGCAGTTCATGGTCGGTTATGGCTTCCAGGAGACAAAGTGCTTCAAGGGATATATTTCGGAGATTCGCGTTTATAAGAACAAGATACTTACGCCGGGTGAGCGGAATGTGCTCGTCGAGTCGCTGATGAATAAGTATCGTGGCGACGAGGGTGTGACGCTCGTAAGGTCGCAGTGTAATTCCTCTATTGCCGGAAGCTACGATTCAGTTGCGTCTACGGATGCTCCTGCCGGCGGCGAGGAATGGCTGGCGGACGACATCAGCGTTGCGGACGGCGCGGCGGTTTCGAGCTGGACCGGTTCCGGCGACACGACTGCCGCGGCAGTCGGTACGGCGCCGACGATGAAGAAGGGTGTACTTAACGGCAAGTCGTTCGTGAGTTTCGCGGGAGACGGAGCGCTCGTCATTCCCGCGGCAAGTTCGCCGACGGCCGGCAAGTCCGCCTTTACGGTTGCCGTCGCCTTCCGCACCACAACCGATGGCACGACCTCGTACAAGTCCATTCGCGAGGTTGCCGAGGGCATTGTCGGCGCACGCGCTTCGACCAAGGCGAAGGGGGCGAACGATTGGGCGCTCAGCTGGCAGAAGTATGGCACCGTCGCCTCGCAAGTTGGTTCCACCGCAGCGGATTCGATGATCTTCAGGCGCAAGCCGTGCATGCTTGCGGACGGAGTCGTGCATGTGGCGGTGATGACGGTCGATATCACCAACGGACGCATCCGCCAGATGGTGGACGGCTATCCTTACGATTTTGCGACCACATCGACAGGCGCTCGCAGCGCTACCGATCTCGCCTTCGGCGCGATTGCGAACGGAAGCGGATACTTCACGGGCGACATCGGGGCTGTGAGAATCTATGACCGCGCGCTGTCGGCGTCCGAAATGATGGCCGTCACCAAGCATTATCTCGGACTCTACAAGGCGCTGCCGTTGGCGCGCTTCCCGGTCGACACCCCGGCCTATACCGGAATCGGTGTCACCAATGTCGTGGTTAAATCCGGAGCCAAGATGGTCTTCGGCGAAAATTACACGAATCCGTTTACGCTCAAGCGCGGCGGATCGGTTACGGTCGAGGCGGGTGGTACGATTGATGGCACGGTGCGCTATATGGACGGCGCTGTCTTCGATTCCACCAAGCTGCTCGGCACTTTCAACGATGTTTGGCTGGCCAATGGCTCGGTGGTGAAGGCCGATGGCGTTGGGCTCGCGTTGCCGCGGCTCAAGCTCAGTGGAACTATCAAGGTCGATACCGCCGCGCTTGGCGACACCTTCCGCAACGTGCCGCTGCTGAGCGTTCCAGCCGCCGAGCTCGATGAAACGGGTGTAACGTTCGAGAGTGCGGACGAGACGCCGATTCGCGTCGACCGCTCCACGTCCGGCTGGCAGCTCACCTTCACGGTGTCCAAACGCCTCGGCAGTGTCTTCCTCATCAGGTAACCCCCGCGGAGATTCTGCATGTGGTGATACTATGCAGACCAAAACAAATGATTCGCGACTGAAGCGTCCCTTGCGCGCGCTCTTCTACGGGCAGACGCACGAACATGCGCCTGGCAAACTCGAGACGCTCAAGAAGCTGCGCGACGAGTTTGAGATCGTCGCCATCGTCGATGACTTTCCGCGCAAGTCGCCGATGTACCGCGATCAGGTCTGGGACACTGCCGACTATCCGATCGTGTCCGAGACCGAGGCGTGGAAGATCCCCGACATCGACGTCGGCTTCGTCGAGGTGACGAACTGCGACCTCATGGAGATCGCCGCGGAATTTGCCGCGCGCGGCATTCCGATGCATTGCGACAAGCCGTGCGGCGAGGACTTCGAAGCGTACCGCCGCGTCGTCGAGACGTGCCGAGCGAAGGACATTCCGATGCAGATCGGCTACATGTACCGAACGAATCCCGCCCTCCGGTTCGTCTGGAACTTCGTGCGCGCCGGCCATCTCGGCAAGATAGGTTTCGTCGAGGCGGACATGAATCACGCCTACAACCACGACAACTATGCCGAATACATGCAGACGTTCGAGGGCGGCATCCTCTATTCGCTCGGTTGTCATCTCATCGATATGGTCGAGCCGCTGGTGAAGGGCGATCCCGTGAAGGTGACGCGCATCCTCAAGAGCGCCTTCGGTTATCCGGCGGGCGGCAAGACGGACGGCACCGCGCTCATCGAGTTTCCCGAGACGAACGTCCTTATCCGCACCGCCTGCGAAATGCCGGGCGGCATCCTCTCACGTCGGTTGCGCGTGGACGGCACGAACGGGACGATCGACCTTTGTCCGATCGAACGCTTCGATGGCGAGGAGCTTACGCTGTTGATGACACTCCGCGAGCCGGCGGGCGGATATCCTTCGGGACGTCAGGTGCTCCGCTTCGGGGTGCAGACCGATCGTTATGAGGGACAATTGCGCGAGCTGGCGGCGGTTGTGCGCGGCGAGAAGAGAAACGATCAGGACTACGACCGCGATCTGCGGGTACATGAATTGACATTGAGAATGGTGAAATGAAAACTGAGAGCATTGTTTTTACGGGGCCGGGGAAGGCCGAACTAATTGAGGAGGAAATTTCCGCGCCGAAGGCGGGCGAGGTTCTCGTCCGCCTGGTGCGCTCGACGATTTCAAGCGGCACCGAACGCGCCAATCTCATCGGCGTTCCGGACAATGCGACCGGCATCTACGCGAAGTGTCCCGACGGACAGGTCACCTGGCCGCGTCGCGCGGGCTACAGTTCGACCGGCATCGTCGAGGCCGTCGGCGAAGGCGTTTCGTCCGTGAACGTCGGTGACCGCGTTGCGATGAGCTGGACGGTGCACCGTCGCTATGTCTCGATTCCTGAAAAGCGTGTCTATCGTTTGCCGGACACGGTATCGTTCGAACAAGGCGCGCTCACTCACATCGCAACCTTCCCGATGGCGGCGATTCGCAAGTGCCGGCTGGAGATGGGAGAATCCGCGCTGGTGATGGGGCAGGGCATTCTCGGACAACTTGCGGTCGTTTTGCTCAAGGCCGCAGGCGCGGTGCCGGTAATCGCGGCGGATCCCATTCCTGAGAAACGCGCGCGTGCCCTCGAACTTGGGGCGGACTATGCATTTGATCCGATGGACAAGGACTTCGCCGAGCAGGTCAGGTCCGTCACCGCAACGGGACGCCTGGTGCAGGAGGGACGCGTCGCCGACGCGGGGGCGAAGGTGGTCATTGAAGTCACGGGCAACGGCGCGGCGCTCAACATGGCGCTGGATGCGATTGCTCCGTTCGGACGACTGGCGCTACTCGGCTGTACGCGCGATTCGAACTTCTCGATTGATTACTACCACAAGGTGCATGGCCGTGGCGTGACACTCGTTGGCGCGCACACGAATGCGCGTCCGGACGATGAGTCGGCGAGCGGTTGGTGGACGACTCGCGACGATGCGCTCGCGTTCCTTAAGCTTCTCGCTTTCAGACGCATCGCGCTCGACGGCTTCGTCAGCGAGGTCCATACTCCTAATGAATGCGGCGCGGTCTTCGCTCGCCTCGCCGCCGGCGCTCCGTTCCCGGTAGTTCAGTTCAATTGGGGGGATTAGGTGAAGGTGAAGGTGAAGGCGAAGGTGAAGGCGAAGGCGAAGAAAGGAGAGATATGGTCGGTTATAAGCAGTTAGTTGTTTGGCAGAAGGCTATGCAGTTGGTGCGGGAGGTGTATTTGATTTCAAAAACATTGCCCGCAGATGAGCGATATGCACTGACTGATCAACTTCGCAGAGCTGTAGTTTCTGTTCCGTCAAACATTGCTGAGGGTAGCGGGCGAACAACAAACAAGGATTACGCTCACTTCTTGGCAATGGCGCGTGGTTCGTTGTATGAAACAATGACGCAATTGCAAATAGCAGTAGATCTCGGATATATCAACGATTTTTCAGACATTGAGATTCTGGCGTCTGAGGTAGGGCGAATGCTTGGATCGCTCTTGAAAAAATATGGAGCCATCCACTCTTCGCCTTCGCCCTTCGCCTTCGCCTAATCTACAATAAGTTAACATACTATGAAAGCAACATGCATTGATGAGAACAAGAACTTTGTCTGGACTGATGTGCCGGATCCGGTCTGTCATGACGAGTTCAACGTGAAAATTCGCATCCGGGCGTGCGCGCTCAATCGCGCGGACCTGATGCAGCGCCAGGGCATTTACGCTCCGCCGGAGGGTTGGCCGCTGTGGCCGGGCCTCGAATGCGCTGGTGACGTCCTCGAGTGTCCCGAGAACGGACGCTTCAAGGTAGGCGACAAGGTGTGCGCGCTTCTCGGTGGCGGCGGCTATGCCGAGCAGGTCGTCGTGCCCGAAGGTATGGTCATGCCGATGCCGAAGGGTTTCGACTATTGGGAAGCCGCGGGCATCCCAGAGGTGTACGCAACGGCGTATCTGAATCTCAAGATCGTAGGTGAGATCAGACAAGGCGAGACGTTCTTCATCAACGGTGGCGAAGGGGGGCTCGGCATCGCGACGATTCAACTTGCGAAGCATGTCTTCGGCTGCAAGGTAATCGCCCAGGTCGCGTCTGACGAGAACGGCGAGTTCTGCAAGGGCGTCGGCGCCGATGTCGTCAACAACCGCTTCAAGGACGACCTCGTCAAGACCCTCACGGAAAATCCGCCGAACGTCGCGATCGATCCCGTGGGTGGTCCCCTCATGGGCAAGTGCATCGCCACGATGCCGTATCGTGGACGCTGGATTTCGCTCGCGTCGATGGCGGGACCTGAAACGGTGCTCGACGTCAATCTTCTCTGGCGCAAGAACCTGCGCGTCATCGGCTCGACACTCCGCAGCCGCACTCCCGAGGAGAAGGCGGCGATTCTCGCGGGACTTGTGAAGGAGGTCTATCCGGCCTTTGAGGCGCGGAAGTTCGCGCCGTACGTCCATAAGGTGATGCCGATTGCCGAAGTGACCGAGGCGCACGCTATCCTCGAGCGCGGCGAAAACCGCGGCAAGGTCGTGCTGACAATTTGAAGGAGCTGTGAAGATGAAAAACGCAGCGTGTAGAATTAGAACGACGACCGCGGTTTTCCTTGCGTGTTGCGCCTTCTCGGCGTTTGGACGCATGGATCGTACGCGATTCCAGATCGGAACGTATTATCTGCGTCCCCAGGCGCAGGATGAGGCCCACATCAAGGCCATGCACGAATGCGGCATCGACTTCGTCTATGGTATTCAGCCACATCAGCGCAAGGCGCTGGATCTCTTCGCGAAGTATGGGATGGGCGTGGTGTTGAAGGACCTGATGCCGTTTTGGGTCGGTGGCACCGATGCGCGTGCGGCGCAGTTCGCCGCGAGGTATCCGCTTGAAGAGTACAATGCCTGCGTCGATCAACTGGTGGATCATCCCGCGATCTGGATGGTAGACATCGGTGACGAGCCGAATGCGAAGAACTTTCCGCACTACGGCAAGATTGTCGAACTTCTCAAGCGCCGCCTGCCGCAAGGAATCGGCATGTATCTCAATCTCTATCCGAACTATGCGAGCGTTTCCGGCAACAGCGCAGGCGTGCAGGCGGGACAGCTCGGAACGAAGACCTACGACGAGCATATCGCCTGGTATTCGCGCGATGTCGGGCTCGATTACATCAGCTACGATTTCTATGTCTATTCGGCTCAACCTGGACACTTCGACGGGTTCCTCGGAAAGATGTACGACAACTACCGTGTCGTTGCGGACGAATGCCGGCGGACCAACCGTTCGTTCTGGTACGTCGCTCAGGTCAATTCGTCGGATCCGGCAAAGCACATGACGCTCAACCGACTTCGCTTCCAGGCGTTTACCGCAATGGCGTTCGGCGCCGAGTCGATCGCGTGGGGATGCTGGATGACGGGCTGGTGGCATAATAACGTCGTCAAGGGCGACGGTACGACCAACATGCACGAATACGGCATCCTCAAGCGCGTCAATGCCGAGATCAAGTCGCTCGGCGTGCCGTTCATGCGCTATCGCAATGTGGCGACGCATTTCGTCGGATACGCCAAGGACTCCGTGAAATCGGCCTCATGCGGACCTTTCCGCGACATCGCATGCGCGGAGGGTGGCCCGCTCCTTGTGGGCGAGATGGCCTCGCGCAAGGATCCGACACGCAAGGCGCTGTTCATCGCTTCGACCAACGATCCCAATGACCAGGGCCGTCCGTCGAGGACACTGCGCCTCGCGTCCGAGAATGGCATTGTCCTCCACAGGTCAGACGGCACGTCCCGATCCTTCGCCCCCGCTGAACTGTCCGCAGGCATTCCGCTCGCCGCCAACGAGGCCGTGATGATTGAGGAGCGATGATGAGATGATGCGCAAACGACAGGGAAGCATTGAGTTGATGCGGTTCGTCGCGATGCTGTTCGTCGCGTTGAACCATACGACTGGATATGGCGCGCTTGGCTGGGACGGCCAGCTCTACGCGCTTTACATACCTTCGACATGGGCGGTGCCGCTCTTCGTGTCGATCTCCGGCTGGTTCGGCATCAAGTTCTCCTGGCGCAAGATCATCAATTTTGCCTGCTTCATCCTCTTCTACAGCATCTTGTGCTGGTCTCTCCGTCATTTCGTATCGATTCCTGGACTGGAGAATTCGGTCCCGTTCGAGGTAAGGTCCGGATGGTTCGGCGGGCCCTACCTCGCATTGCTGGCGATTGCCCCGCTTCTGACCATCGGCATGGAACGACTTGCCGCGGACTCAAAGCGGCAGCTGATCGGCATCTGGTGCGCCTATTTCATCCTCATGACGATACAGTGGCTGCCGCTCAAGGATCTGAATTCCCCCATTCGGTCGATCTTCGAGATCAAGGGTTGGGAGCTTCTCACATTCAATACGCTGATGTTCTACTACGTCACCGCGCGAGCCGTTAAGCTTTGCGGACTTTCCTCACGACTTTCAACGCGGCAACTCTGGCTGGCGCTTGGTCTCGGCCTCGCCTTCCTGCTGTCCGTCGTGCTGGGTTTTCGTTTCTGCAGCCATTGGGGCATGGACAAAGGATGGCTCGGCCGTCTCACACTCTACAATTCGCCTCTCGGCACGTTCGTGGCGGTTCCGCTTTTTCTGCTTTTCGAGCGCATCCATCTGGGCGAACGCGCTACCAAGTTCTTCTGCTTCATTAGCCCATCGCTGTTCGCGGTCTATCTGCTCCATTACGTCAATCCCGAAGGTAAGATGCTGTTGCTGACGTTGCCGACGAAATGGCTGTTGCGCGAGTTTCCCGGCCTCGGCTCGGCCGCGAACGCCTTGCTCGTGGCATTCTTCGGTTTCGCCGTCGCGCTCGCAATTGATCTTTGCCGCCGCGCCGCGCTCCAGGCGCTTCGCAGACTTTCCCCGCTCAAAATATGGGAATTATATACTTGACTTCTGTTAACATGACAATTTTAACCGCTGGTCACTTCGTGACACGCAGAGTTGCGGCCGATTCTTTTGCCTTCGCGCGGGCGCTTGCGCGCGGCTTCGCCGTTGCTTCGCAACCTGCCCTCCGAAACGCAAGCGTTTCTGCGGCGCATCCGCGGGATACCGCGGACGGCAAAAGTAATCGCCCGCGCTTTGTGTCAGATTCCATGCGCAAAATTTTGCGTATGCCGAAGGCATCTGCGGTAAAAGTTACGAAGTTGAGTATATAGTTCCTCAAAATATGGTATAATCCGACCTGAATATGAAATCGATTATCTTCGCGGTCTCGATAGGTGTTGCGCTTGTAGCGAGCGCCATGGTCTATGACGATGTAGCCATCTGGTTCGATGGTGCGAAGAGCGGCACCGACGGGCGCACCTTCGCCACGGGCGATGCGATCGACGTGCGCTACGTCGCAACCCCGAGCGCCGCGCGCAATCAGGCGGAGAAGATCGGCGCCTCCCCCAAGGTGTTCACGGCAACGGTAAAACGCAATCTCCGCGGCACGGTTCTGCTGCTCAGATGAAGAAAGTAAAGATCGAGTACCGGGTTCCGTACGCCGACACTGATCAAATGGGGGTCGTGTATTACGGCAATTATCTCACGCTCTTTGAACGCGCGCGCAATGAACTGATGCGTGCGTGCGGCTACACCTACCGCAAGTGCGAGGAGGACGGATGGATGCTGCCGGTCATACACGCCGAAGTGGATTACAAGTCGCCGGCGAAATATGACGATCTATTGGAGATCACGGCGTATGTGAGCGCGATGAAGGGCGTGCGTATTGAAATCGCCTGCGAAGTGCGCCGAAAGGGAGAAGAGAAGCTCCTTGCGTCCGGCTTCACGCGTCACTGCTTCGTCTCCACGAAGGATTTTCGTCCGATTCCTCCGCCAGATAATCTCGCTGTCATCTTCGGCATCGCGTAACCTCGGATTGTGGAATGGTTGATGAATTGACCGCAGCTTTGGGGATTTGGTAAAATACGGACTATGAAAATCGATGATATCGTCAAGACCCTCGACGGGACGCTTGTCGCGGGAGGGGAATCTGACCGTACGGTCGGAGCCGTTGTTGCCAATGACCTGATGAGCGATGTGCTGCTCAACGATTCCGAGGACATCCTTCTGCTCACCTCGCTCGCGTCCGATCAGGCCATCCGCACCGCCAATATCGTGGGCGCGATGTGCGTGGTGGTTCACAACGCGAAGCCCCTGCCCTCGACCATGGTGCAGGTTGCCAATTCGCTTGGCATCCCGCTCGTCAGCTCGCCGCTGTCCAAGTACGAGAGCTGCGTGCGCGTTCACGATTTCCTGTCCAATGAGTCCAAGGGCTAACCGCCCCTAACGCTCATGGACTACAAGCCAATCATCCTGAGCGGAGGCGAGCAGCGTAGCGACGACCAGATCATGGCCGCGCATGCGAATTCGCTCGACGCCGGCGTGAAGCGGGTTTCCGGGCCGTCCCTGCCGGGAACCGAGGATTCTCCGCTCGTAATCATGGAACTGCTGCAGCGCATCCGCGTCAAGGACGTGATGAAGTCCGAAGGCATCCATTCGGTCATCCGCACCGATTCGATGCGGTTTGCGCAGAACCTGATGAAGCGCAACAAGATCTCCGGCATTCCGGTCGTGGAGGGCAAGCGCCTCTTCGGTATCGTGTCCGTCGCGGACATCATCAAGGCGCTTGAAGGCGAATGGATTCAGGACGAAGTGCAGAAGCACATGGCTGTGAATCTCGTCGTCCTCGAAGAGGATATGCCGCTCGCTTTTGCGATCAAGTACTTTCAGAATTATTCCTTCGGACGCTTCCCCGTGCTGAACAAGGAGCGCGATTTCGTTGGCATCGTATCCCAGCGCGATCTCACCAAGGTGCTGATGAACGAACTCACCAAGGAAGTGGTGCGGCTCGAGGTCGGCGGTGCGGAGCGGAAAGAGGAACGTAAGACCGACGCGCAGCTGCCCTATTATTCGATGCATCAGTTCGTGGTCGTCCGCAACGATCTCAGCAACGCCGGCAAGGCGGCGAACGAGATCAAGAAACTGCTCAACGAGGTGGGGGTCGACAAGAAGATCGTCCGCCGCGTAGCGGTAGCGGCCTACGAGTTGGAAATCAACGTCTGCATCCATTCGGTCGGCGGCACGATTACCTTCATTCTCGACAGCGACAAGGCGACGCTCATCGCCAAGGATCGCGGGCCGGGCATCAAGGACGTCGAGTGGGCCTGTCAGGACGGAACCTCGACCGCCAACGACTGGGTGCGTTCGATGGGTTTCGGCGCGGGAATGGGCCTCGCCAACTCGAAGCGCGTGGCGGACGTCTTCGACATCAAGTCCAAGGTGCCGACCGGCACCACGGTGATGTGCGAGTTCAATCTGAAGTAAACAAAGGATGTTGAAATGAAGCAGTTGGTTGGTTTTGCATTGCTGGCGGTGCTGGCGCTTACGACGAGTGCCGCGGATAAGAAACAGGCGAAGAGGTACAACGACACCACCAGTTGGGATCCGTACGTCGCCAAGGAGAACATCAAGGACGAGGCCACCTATCTGCGGCGCAAGTTCCGCCAGGATGTCAGCGATTCCGCGACTGGCGAAAACGAGGCGCAGATCGTCGTTTCGCTCAAGCGGCTGGTGACGGACGCCGAGAAGTCCGGCGAGGATTGGCGCATCACGAAGGCGAGGTGCTTCGCCTATCAGGTCGACCATCAGGCGATTGACGTGTCGCAGCTCGACTGGTTTCCCGCCATCGCCCTCTGGAATCGCTGGCGTCGTCCCGTGTCCGGCGAGATCGGACGTCACGCCTGGAAGACGAATTCCAAGCTGATTCCAAAGGCGATCAATGACGAGTGGCGGCGCAACAACCAGTCCGGCGATTGGAACATCTGGCAGGACTTCGATCACTCGGTTCCCGACTGGCGCGTCATCATGGCGCTCGGGTTTCCGGGAATGAAGACGCGGATGGAGAAGTATGCGGGAGCGAAGACCGCGGACGGGAAATACGCCGATCCGTATTGGGAGGGACTGAGGATTTCGATGGACGCCATCCTGTCCGGACTCGACCGCTTCCGCGTCCGCGCCGAAAAGGTGCTGGAATCGTCCGCCGCGTCCGCCACCCCCGCGCGGCGCTTCCGCCTTGAGAAGGAGATCGCGTCCTTGAAGCGCCTTCGCAACGGCAAGCCCGAGACCGCTTACGACATGATGATGTTCGTGTGGTATTACTTCATGCTCAGCGAACATCTGGACGCCATCCAGTGCCGTTCGCTGACCGAACTCGACGTCTTCCTCACGCCGTATTATGAGGCGGATATCGCCGCGGGACGCACCACCGAGAAGGAATTCCGCGAACAGCTCAAGCACTTCCTCTGGCAGTGGGGTTCGATCGACAACTACTGGAATCAGCCGGCGGGTCTCGGCGGCACGCGGGCGGACGGTTCGAGCGAATTCAATCACGTCTCGAAGATCGTGCTCGAGGTGATCGACGAGTGCAATCTTACGACGCCGAAGTTCTTGGTCAAGATCGCTCCTAACACTCCGGATTGGGCCTTCAACAAGATGATGGATATGGCGCGTCGCCACCGTTCGCTGTCGTTCATCGGCGAGGAGCCCGCGGCAAAGGCGCTCAAGAAGTGGATGAACGCGACGGACGAGGAATGTCGGCTGATGGTCTGCCGCGGATGCTATGAGTTCGGGCTTCGCGACAGCGTGAATTCGACGTGCGCCGGACACATCAACTTCCTCAAGGTGATGGAACGCATGCTGGAGGCGTTCCGGAAGGGCGACCTCAAGGAAAGCGACTATCCTGCCTTCGCCGATTTCCGCGCTGAATACGTCCGTCGTCTCCGCGCGATCACCGCCCGCTGCCGTGAGGTCGCGCTCTACACCGAGAAGGCGCTCGAGTTCGTCAATCCCGCGAACATGATGACGCTCTCCACCGATTATGCGATGAGGAATCATCTCGACGGATTCGCCAACGGCTGCCGGAAGGGCAACAATTCCGCGATCCTCGCCATCGGACTCGGCACCGCGGTCGATTCGCTGCTGGCGGTCAAGGAAATCGTCTATGATCGCAAGGAGATGTCCCTCTCGGCGCTCGGACAGCTGATGGCGGACAACTGGAAGGGACGCGAAGACCTTCGCCTCAGGATGCTTCGCTCGAAGTGCAAGTGGGGCAATAACGATCCGATTGCGAACGAGATCGGCGGCGAGCTCATCGCGTCGTATGCGGACGAGATCAACGGCAAGCCCAACGCGCGCAACGGCAAGTTCATCGCGTCCGGACACAGCGCCCGCCAGTTCATCGATCTTGCCTTGAAGACCGGCGCCACGCCAGATGGACGCAAGGCGGGCGATGAGATGTCGAAGAATCTCTCCCCGACGATGGGGGCGGATACCGAAGGCGCCACTGCGCTCGTCGAGACGCTCTCGCACGGCAACGCCACCCAGATGCCGGGCGACTATCCGATCGACATGATGCTTCATCCGTCGGTGTGTGCCGGTGAGAAGGGCATCGAGGTCATGAAGGCGCTGGTACGCCGCTTCCACAAGAACGGTGGCAGTGTCATGCAGTTCACGGTCTTTTCCGCCGAGGAACTTAAGGACGCCCAGCGGCATCCCGAGAAGTACGAGAACCTTCAGGTGCGCGTGTGCGGGTGGAACGTCCGCTGGAACGACATGTCGAAGATCGAGCAGGATAAGTACATCGAACGCGCCGAGCGTATTCAGCACTGAAATGGTTTTCGATGAAAACTGCTGAAATGTTCTGTTGCGTCGCGCTTGCTGCGCTGACGCTGTCCGCTACCGCCGCTCGCGTAGAGTTGAACGACGGTTGGCTTTTCACGCAGGACGAGCCGGTCGTGGCCTCGCGTGACTTTACGATTCCGCAGATGCTGGAGGCGCTTGACGGACAGCGCCGCGATCTTATCGAAGTGCCGTGCGCCTCGCTCGTCAGAACCGATTACGCCGTCGGCTGCACCCAGCGGTTCCTTCAGCCGAATTTCAAGGCGAAGGATTGGGATAAGGTGCGCGTTCCGCACGATGCCGGCATCCTTCATTCCTTCTCCCCCGACCTGCATCCCTTCGACGGCTACTTGCCGGGCACCGGCGCGGCCTGGTATCGTTATTCGTTTACGCTCTCCGGCGACAAGATCAAACTTGCCGCGGGAGAATTGAAGCGCGAGAAGGACGGACGCGTCTTCTTCGATTGCGACGGCGCGATGTCCTTCCCGATGGCGTGGCTCAACGGCAAGTTCATCGGCGGCTGGCCGAACGGCTATATGCCCTGGCGCGTGGAGCTTACGGGACAGCTCAAGGAAGGCGAGAACGTGCTGACGATCCGCACCTATCGTCCCGAAAACTTCGCCCGCTGGCATACTGGCCTCGGCCTCACCCGCCGCTGCTGGATGGAGTCCGTTCCGGTCGATTTCGTGATTCCAGATTCGGTCGAGATCACCACTCCCGAGGTAACGCGCGAACGCGCTACCGTGAAGGTGAAGTACGAGATGTCGATCGGCGGCAAGCGTGAGCGTACGTTCACGGTCGAGAAGCCGCGGCTTTGGGATGTCGAGGATCCGTATCTCTATTCCGTCGACATCGAGGGGACTTCCCATCGGTACGGCATCCGTAAGATCGAGTGGACGGTCAATGACGGCTTCCACCTCAACGGACGGCGTGTGCAGCTCAAGGGCTTCTGCTTCCATCAGGATCTCTGCTCGCTCGGATCCGTCGCCAACCGCTCCGCAATCCGCCGTCGTCTCGCCAAGGCCAAGGCGCTCGGCATGAATGCGATGCGCATGAGTCATTATCCCCACGCTTCCGACTGGTACGAGCTTTGTGACGAGATGGGAATTCTGGTGATGGATGAGCTGACGGACGCCTGGAGCATGGCGAAGGTCTTCCATGACTACAATCTTCTTTTCCCGCGCTGGCACGAGCGTGACCTGAGAACGCTGATCCGCCGCCATCGCAATCATCCATCGATCATCATCTGGTCGCTCGGCAACGAGATCTGGGAGTCCCGGAGCGGACGCCGCAACTGGCCGCTTTTCCAGCGCAATGGCGTTGAGCTCGTGCGCATCGCCCATCAGGAGGACGCGACGCGTCCCACGGTCACCGCGAATGACAATAACGAGATCTGGCGCTCGCCGCTCGCCCAGTTCACCGATGTCTGGGGGTTCAATTATCATCCCCATGACTACGCCGAATATCGCAAGCTCTGGCCGAATCGTCCCGTGGTCGGCACTGAGACGATGTGTACGCAGACGAGTCGCGGACAGTACTATTTCGGCTTTCTCGGCAAGAAGCCGGGACCGCGCGGACTGCCTCCGCCCGGCGAGCCGTATGTTGACTATCATTCCACTGCTTACGGACATCATACCTACTCTCCGGCCGATTTCGAATGGCGTATGGAAGACGAGAATCCGTTTGTCGCCGGCAGTTTCGCCTGGACCGCCTTCGACTATTTCGGCTCGCCGGTGGTGATGGTCTCCCGCCGTCACAAGCCGAACTATTCCGACCCCGCGCGCCAGGCCGAGGCATTGGTCGATCGCGAACGGTACGGACGCGTCCGCGGCGGAATTCATTCCTGTGCGACCGGCATTTTCGATCTCGCCGGCTTCATCAAAGACGAGGGCTTCCTCTACCAGTCGAGGTGGAGTCCCGATCGTCCGCTCGTACACATCCTGCCGCATTGGAACTGGCCGGACCGTCTCGGCAAGGTTACTCCGGTCTATGTCTATTCCAGCGGGGACGAGGTCGAGCTTTTCGTGAACGGGGTTTCGCAGGGACGCCGCGGGCGCGAGAAGGGCCTCTGGCGTTTTTGCTTCAACGACGTCGTCTACAGTCCCGGCGTGGTCAAGGCCGTCGCCTATCGCAAGGGTAAGGTCTGGGCGGAGGAGACGATCCGCACTGCCGGCAAGCCCGCTCGGCTCGTGGCGATTCCCGAGCGCGATACGATTGCCGCGGACGGCGAGGATGTCGGATACGTCACGCTCAAGGTGGTCGATGCGGACGGCAATTTCTGTCCCACCGCGAATCTTGAGGTCAAGGTGTCCGTCTCCGGCGCCGGCAAGTTCGTGGCGATGGAAAACGGCGATGAGACCGATTTCACCTGGCTACGCGACCCGAAGCGCAAAACCTTCAACGGACTCCTCTCTGCGCTCGTCCGCGCCGAGCCCGGCAAGTCCGGTCCCATCACCATCACCTTTGCCGCGGAAGGTCTTCCGTCCGTCTCCGTCGCCTGCAATGCTAACGCGCGCTAATCAAGTATTGTCATGAAACGTTTCATTCCTACTGTTGCTGTGTTGTTCTCGCTGTTCGCCTTTAGTGCCTTCGCGGCGGGGGTGCCCGTCTACACGGTCGAGGACGATCCGTCCTACAGCTGCTGGCCGATGCTTGAGTCGGTGGGCAATCGGCTCATCTGCGTCTATACGATGGGCAAGGATCACAATCCGTCCGAAAAGGGCCGCGGCACTTTCGCTCGCACTTCCGATGACGGCGGCCGCACGTGGTCCGCGCGCACGCTGATCGCTCAGGACAAGGACCTGGCGCAGTCCCCCGTCGCCAAGGGACGCGACCAGGACGGCGCGGCGCTTTTCTGGGTGCGGTGGTTCGGCAAGAACGTGACGAGGATGGCGCTTTATCGCACTCTGGACGGCAAGAAGTTCGAACTCATCTCCGAGCCGAAGTTCAAGGATCCGCTGATGCAGATCACCGATGTCTTCCAGGTCGAGGGTGTGGGACTGATGGCGTTCTGGTTCGGCGGCAGCTATGCGGACGATGACAAGCCGCGTTGGTGGGGCGTGGTCACGAGCCGCGACAACGGCCGCACCTGGGAACAGAAGCCGCTCTGCCAATATGTCGCTAAGGCGGAATGGCCGACCGAGCCCTCGGCGGTCACGCTCGGTGACGGACGCATCCTCGTCATTGCCCGCTGCGAAGATCGGCAGGCGCAGTTCCAGATCACCTCGACGGATAACGGAGCGAACTGGAAGGTCGTCAAGACCAACATCGATGACGTTAAGTTCGACGGCTGCACGCCTTCGCTCGTCTATGACCGCGCGACGGGCATCGTCCACAACTATTACTTCTCCCGTGGCGAAGGCGTGATGAAGGTGCGTCGCGCCAAGGCCTCAGAGATCTTCGACAATCCGAAGTCCTGGCCGCAGCCTGAGACCGTATGCTGGGGCAATTTGAGCCGCTCCTACGATTCCGGAAATGCCAACGCTTGCGCAATCGGCAATAAGCATTACATCGCCTATTATGCTGGCAATGAGAAGATCTGCAAGGTGCTGGTCGCCGCGGTTAACGAGCAGCGCGACGCCCTGTCGTGGTCCGGACGCCGCGTCGTCTTCTTCGGCGATTCAATTACCGATCCTGCGCTCGGACGCTCCAAGTACTGGAAGATGTTGTCCGAAACCATGCACTTCACCCACGAGGTCTACGGCGTCAATGGTCACACCTGGAACGGACTTCCCTCGCAGGTCAATCGGGCGAAGCGCGATTTGCCGTCCGCCTCGGTAGATGCGGTCTTCGTCTTTCTCGGTACCAATGACTTCAACGGCAATACTCCGCTCGGGGAGTGGTGGAGCGTCACCAACGAGGTCGTAAATTGCAACGGACGGCCAACGGAACTCAAGAAGCGGGTCATGAATTTCGATATCAAGACCTTCCGCGGCCGCGTCAATAGCGGCATGAAGCTTCTGCGCGAAACGTATCCCGATGCGCAGCTCGTCCTGCTTACGCCTGTCCACCGCGGCTTCGCCCAGTTCGGCAAGAACAACGTTCAGCCGGACGAGCGCTATTCGCGCCAGAGTGGACTTTTCCTCGACGACTATGTAAACGACCTCGTGACGGCCGGCCGCATCTGGAGTGCGCCGGTGATCGATCTTTACGCGGAATCTGCCCTGCTGCCGAATGAGCCGTGGGCCGACAAGCTCATCGCCCATCCCGTCCGCGACCGCCTTCATCCCTCGCCCGCGGGACACGTCCGCATGGCCCGCCTCATCGAGGCGCGCCTCCGCTCGCTCCCCGCGACCTATGGCAACTGAGCCGATGAAGTGAGCCTCACCGGAATTTGATATACTTCCAACCAAATAAAAGAGCATTGTAGTGAGATTGGCGCGTTCATTTCGCGTCGTTTGGCGCAAGCGACATGGGGCAGTGCGGCGGTTGATGGGTTGGTGGACCACATCCACAGCCATGACCCAATGGCTAAGGGATATGGAAGAAGTAGCCTCTACAGCATGGTTGCTGTCTACGAAGCGTTTTCCTCTGCTGAATTTCTGGAGTTGATCGCTCGTCATGCACGTTCTGTGCAGCCAATAGCTGCACAAATAGAACTGTCTGGATTTGTCCAGCCCGTGGCTGGACAAATGTCCGATGCGAAGGAAATCGTCCAGCCACGGGCTGGACAATCAATACCGAATGTTTTATTTCTGACGACATTCACAAATTTGGTTGAAATCGTCAACCGTGTACGCACGGCGCAGGAGCGATTGTTTTACATCGTCTATTCGCATCGGGAGAACTTGCGCAAGCTGGAGCTGCGCCGATGCCTGATCAACGATACATATTCGACTCTGCTGGGCGGCAACAAGAAGAATCTTTCGGTGGCGCTCAAGCGTCTCTATCCGGCATCGCCCGTGATGTTCAAGGACACGGCTCTTGTCGATTTCCTGAATATTCCCGAACGTCATCGGGAAAGTCGTCTTCGCAACGGAATCGTCGACCATATCAAGCAGTTCATCCTTGAGATCGGGAAGGATTTCCTTTTTGTCGACGAGGAGTATACCTTGAAGGTTGGTGGCAAGAGTTTTCATTCCGATTTGCTTTTCTATCATCGTGGCTTGCAGTGCCTTGTCGCGATTGAACTGAAGTCGCGAGACTTCAAGCCGTCCGACATGGGCCAGCTGGAGTTCTATCTTGAGGCTCTTGATCGAAATGTCAAGCGTTCAAACGAAAATCCGTCCATTGGCATCCTCCTGTGCAAAAACGCGGACAGGAGCGTGGTCGAGTATGCGCTCTCGCGGACGATGAGTCCCGCAATGGTCGCCGAATATAAGCGCATGCTTATCCCGAAAGAGGTTCTGCAGCGGACATTTGACGATTATCTTGCGTTTCCCGAAACGATTGCACGGAAAAAGGGAGATCCAGATCCGACACTGGCGTAAGGGTTTCACTTTTAGGCAAAACCGAGAGTTCTTTCCTGACGCGGTGAGACACTGCGTCTACGCGGGCCGGTCGGGGATCGGCCCCTACCGTTTAAAACCTAACCGTCCGCCATTCGTAACTCGTCACTCGTACTTCGTACTTCCCCCTACACCTACACCTTTAATCTACACCTATTTCCCCTCCGCCATTCGTCACTCGTCACTCCTACTTCGTACTTCCCCCTACACCTACACCTATTTTCTACACCTAATCTACTCTCTATCCTCTAACCCTCAGGGACAGGCCCTGCACGACCCTTGTAAATATTGGCTTTCGTGCGTGCTGCCAGATAATGCATGATACTATAGGGAACTCTTAACCTGCGAGCGCAATGAGCGGCATGAAGCATAAAAACGTGAGAAATGTCTGCTATACGATGCTTAAAAATGTGTAAGTATGTTAATTAAATGGTGCTTAAATCCGTGATAACAGTATTGAATTATCGGCGATGAATATGGTATAGTATTCGCAATGACGGAGGATGTACCATGTTTAGACGCAAGATTTACGATTCGTTACTCGCGTGGAAAATGCGGGCGCACGGCACGACGGCACTTTTGATTGAAGGCGCCCGACGTGTCGGCAAGAGCACGGTTGTGGCGGAATTCGGTCGACGGGAATACCGCACTTGTATCGTGGTTGACTTCATGAAGCCGAACAAGAAGGTTGTAGCGGCCATACGCAACCATCCGGATGATTTGAACCGAATATTCACGGAACTGTCGTTTGCCTATAAGACGGTGCTTCATGAGCGAGAGTCGCTCATTGTCTTTGACGAGGTGCAGCGGTGCCCGCAGGCACGCGAACTCATCAAGGCATTGGTGGCGGACGGTCGTTATGATTACATCGAGACGGGGTCTCTCATTTCGATCCGTATGAACGTGGCGGGAATTACATTGCCATCCGAAGAGGAAGCAATCGGCATGTACCCGATGGACTTCGAAGAGTTCCTTTGGGCGGCGGGCGACGAGGTCACGATGCCGATGATTAGGACCTCGTTCGAGGCGAGGCGTCCTTTGGGCGCGGACATTCATGAGACGGTCATGGACCGCTATCGCGAATATCTGATGGTCGGCGGCATGCCGCAGGTCGTGGCGAAATATCTTGAACGGAGAGATTTTGCCGCGGCGGATCATGCCAAGCGTATGATTCTCGCACTGTACCGCAACGACATTTCGAAGTTCGCGAAGAGGTCGGCGGCGAAGGTACGTCGCATCTTCGACGGCATACCGGGACAACTTACAAAGAAGGAGAAGAAGTATTCACTTGCTTCGCTCGGGAAGGATGCGCGCCGGCGTACGTACGAGGACGCCTTCCTCTGGTTGGACGACGCCAAGGTCGTCAATGTCGCGTATAACGCGACGGATCCCAATGCGGCGCTGGCGATGAGTGCGGACGATGCAACAGTCAAACTCTATTCCTCTGACACGGGGCTTTTGCTGTCGCAGTCGCTCGGGGATTCGGCGTATGCGGAAAGCGAGCTCTATCAGGCCGTTTACTCCGGCGATCTCGGCATCAACGAGGGGATGGTGATGGAGAATGCCGTGGCGCAGGCCTTTGCCACCAACGGTCGGAAGCTGTTCTTCTACTCGCGCTATGATCTCGAGGAGGCGGCCAATCGAATGGAAATCGATTTTCTGATTCGTCGCGGAAATGTGCTTTCTCCTGTCGAGGTCAAGAGCGGCAAGAACTGGTCGAAGCATTCGTCTCTCGATAAGTTCAGGAGGAAATTCGGCGAACGACTTGGTGAATCGTTTGTTCTCTACACTAAAGACATTCAGGTCAGGGATGGCATTACGCATTTGCCGATCTATATGGCGATGTTTCTGTGAAACCTCGGGGATGACGCACCTACACCTAATTTCTGCATCTTCAGTTAAAATTGTCATATAGCAACCGCTTGCTGATTTTTGGTATAATTCAAAAATTCACGATAGGGAAAACTCTGCGCCTCTGTGCCTCCGTGCGAGAATATTTAATCTAACTGGAAACCAAACATAAAAATAATAAGGACAAACAAGCATATGAACATCAATCGTCGTTCCTTCCTCTGCGGACTCGGTGCCACCGCGGCACTTGGTGGATGCGCCACTGGCAAGCCCGTCGTCGCGCGTCACGTCAGTGACTATTCCGGCGTCCAGATCGGTGTCATCACCTATTCCTGGTGGGATCTTACGAACGGATGGTCGAATCCGGGTTACATCGGCGAGAAGTCCATCTGCGCGTGCAAGAAGACGGGCCTCGGCACTATCGAGCTCATGGGTGGCGACGCCGAGAATGCGGTCGGACTTCCTCATAAGGCCACGCTCGCCCAGCGCAATGCCGTCCCGGATTCGAAGTGGATCGAACTGCGCAAGCGTTTCGAGGCGGCGGGAATCACGATTCACATCGTCAAGTTCGACAACGTCGGTCTCGGCTCCGATGAGGAGAACGCCTACTACGCGAAGGTCACCAAGCTGCTCGGCGCCGATACGATCACCCGCGAGGTCATCGTCAACGACAAGAACGCGCGCAAGCTCAAGGCGGACGCGATCAAGAAGTGCGCGGAGGCGGCCGATAAGTATGGCATCAACATCGCCTTCCACAATCACACGCAGATCAATCTCGCCACCTACGCCGATCCGCTCATGGATCTTTCGCCGCGGCTGAAGATCAACTACGATATCGGACACTTCACCGCCTCGAACGAGGATGACCCGGTTGAGTTCGTCCGCCGCTTCAAAGATCGCATCGCCTCGATTCACATCAAGGATCGTACGCTCAAGCGCAACGGCGCGAAGAACCTGCCTTTCGGCAAGGGTGATACTCCGCTCAAGCGCCTCTTCGATTACATCAAGGCGGAAGGGCTCTACGACATTCCTTGCGACATCGAGCGCGAGTACGCGCTGCCCGCCGGTTCCGACCGCATCAGCGAAGTCGGCGTCTGCAACAAGTATTGCCGTGGCCTCATCTGTGGTTAAGGTCCACATGAAGTCATTCCTCGCAATTCTAATCACGGCCGCGTCGGTTCTTTCCGCCGCGGCCGCCGATTATCTTGTGGTCGATCTCTCCGGTGGGCGTGCCGCTGACAAGTGGACGGTTTGCGATTCCGCGCAACCGCCTGCGTTGTCCGATGCCCGGTGCCGAACCTCGGAGCTCTGGCTGCGGAGGATCGGCGCAGGGCTTGCCTGTGGCGTCTTTGAAATTACGCAGGCGCAGTATCGTTTCGCGACCGGCTTGAATCCGTCCCGTCACCGCGGCGATTCGCGTCCCGTGGAGTCGGTTTCGTGGAAGGATGCGAATGCGTTTGCCGCGCTGGTTTCGAACAAGACCGGTCTTAAGTTTAGGTTGCCGACGGCCGCGGAGTGGGAGACGGCTTGCCGCGCCGGCACTCGCACGTCCTTCAATAACGGAGTCAATCCAAGTTCTCACCACGATCGTCGCATCGACGAGGTCTGCCGTTACGGCTATAATCGCTTTGACGGGCGCGGCGGATTTTCGGAGCATGCCGTTGTCGGATCGTTCAAGCCGAATGCGTGGGGACTTTACGACATGCACGGCAATGTCGCCGAATGGTGCTCGGACACGAAGGGCAAACATCCGCCGGTGCATCCGCTGATGGGCGGCAACTGGTACGAGTGCATGGAAAGTTCAAGTGCCTTTTCCTGCTCCAGCAGTTCTGACATGTCGGATTTCTTCTATTCCACTGACGAGTATGCCTCCGACATCGCCGGCTTCCGTCTCTTCTGCGAAATCCCACAATCATGACAGTATTAAGGCAAATCGTATTTTATTTTTGTGCTCTATCTTCGTTCGCGTCCTTCGCCGGCGGAGTGTTCTCCGTCCGCGATTTCGGAGCCAAGGGTGATGGCATCGCCAAGGACACCGCCGCCGTGCAGGCCGCGGTGGACGCGGCAAATGCGGCGGGCGGCGGCGAGGTGCTGCTCGAGGCCGGCACGTATCTCTGCGGCACGATCTGGCTCAAGAGCAATGTTGATTTTCATCTTGGACCCGGTGCCGTGCTGAAGGGGTCCACTTCGTCCAATGACTACAATCGCGCCGAGGCCTATCAGCAGAACTGGAAGAGTGCGCGCGAGTCGGAAAACCAGTCCGGGGGACACCTCCTCATCGCGCTGGAGCAGCATAACATCACGCTGCGTGGTCCCGGCAAGATCGACGGCAGCGGCCTCTCCTTCGTTACCTATCCCGATGGACGCGAACGCTTTCATCAGCGGGACTACGAGTGGCGTCCCGGACAGATGATCCATCTCGTCGAGTGTGAGGACGTCCGCATTACCGATCTCGAGCTTACGAACAGTCCCTACTGGAATTGCTTCATACACGGCTGTAGCCACGTGTTCGTTCGTGGGGTCAGGGTGGAGACTCCCGTTGCTCCGCACGTTCTCAATGGCGACGGCTTTACGATTGATGCCTGCACGTTTGTGACGTTGAGCGACTGTCAGATCGTCGCGTATGACGATGGGCTTACCATTCGCTGCGATCAGCGTCGTCTCAAGCGTCGCACCGATTGTGCGAACATCACGGTCGAGAACTGTACGATTTCCTCGAAGATGAATGCGATCCGCGTCGGAGTAGGGGACGGCAACATCCACGACGTCACCTTCAACAACATCGTCATCCACAATACGCGCACTGCGGTCAACTTCTGTTCTTCGTGGGGACGATTTGGAACGGATATCCGCCGCGTGCGCTTCAGCAATTTCTCCATCGAGTCGATTGACTTCCTACGCATGCATCAGAATGGCAAGACCACGCCGGTCGAAGATGTCTATTTCTCGAACCTTTCCGGCTACGTGCGTCAGCGCTCGCGTATCTGGGCGAAGGAGGGACATCCCTTCCGCAACATCAAGCTTCGCAACGTCGATCTTCCTCAGGGCATCGAGGTCCTGAATGTCGAAGGATTCTCGCTTGAGGATTCGACGCTGAAGTTTCTTCCGCTTTCGCCTGAGGCGGTCGAGTCGCGCAATCGCGACCTGCGCGAGGGAAGGGACGTTTTGTATTGAGAAAAGAAAGGAAATGAGATGAAGAATCTGATGATGGTATTTGCGCTTGCAATGGCGCTCGCGGGGAACTCCTTCGCGGGGTCCGAAGACGTTGTTAAGTTTGCCGCGGCGGAGAGCGTGTGGCCGCAGGGACTTGAGAAGGAGATGAATACGCTCGTATCGTTCCGTGCGCCGTTCGCGCTGAAGGCCGGCGAGAAGGCGGAGCTCAAACTTGCCGCGTGGTATTCCTATCGAGTGAAGGTGAACGGCAAGTTCGTGGCGTTCGGTCCCGCGCGCGGACCCAAGGGCTTCTTTCGTCCCGATGTTCTCGATCTGACCCCCTTTGCCGGTGCCGGCGAGAACTCGGTCAAGATCGAGGTCGCGGGATACAACGTGCCGAACTTCTACCTGATGGAGCAGCCGCCGTTCGTCAAGGCGGAACTCGTGGTGAACGGACAGGTGCGCGCGTCGACGAAGGTGAAGGGCAGTGAGTTCGTGGCGAGCTTGGAGCCGCGCGTCAAGAAAGTGCCGCGCTACTCCTTCCAGCGTCCCTTCGCCGAGGTCTATCGTCTGCCCGGCGCTCCTTCACCGTCAGCGCTGGCGCTTGCCCCCGCACCGGAGCCGACGCTCATCCCGCGCCGTGCGCCGTATCCGCGTTACGAGATGAATCCGCGCATGGAGGTGATCTCGTTCGCGAAGGTGCGCGTGGACGAGAAGGTGAAAACTCATTCGGACCGTTCGCTTACTCTGCCCGGGAACTCGAAGGTCTTCAAGGGTTACAAGCTCGATGAGCTCGAGGAGAATCTCTGCTTCCTCGCGCAGCGGCTCGTCAGTTCCGATCGGCGGACTGCAACTGCCGCAGATAAGGCGCGGACGAGTTTCGCGCTCAGTGCCGGCAATTGCGCCGTCTTTGACAACGGACTTTGCGATACCGGTTTCCCGGGACTCCGCGTCGAAGTGAAGACCCCCGGTCGCCTGGTCCTGCAGTTTGACGAGGTCATCGCGCCGAATGGTGAGGCGCGCGGCATCTGCCGTTATTGGGATTGCTGCAATGCGATTCAGTGGGATTTCGATAAGCCCGGCATTTACGAGGTGGATTCCTTTGAGCCCTACACGATGCGATATGCTCAGATCGATGTCGTCTCCGGCGATATGGTCGTCTCGGCGCCGCGCTTCAGGAGCTACAAGAATCCGACTGCCGCGGAGGCGGAATTCCGCGCGTCCGATTCCGATCTCGTAAAGATCTTCAATGCCGCGAAGGAGACGTTCCGCCAGAACGCGGTGGACGTGTTCACGGACTGTCCGAGCCGCGAGCGCGCGGGCTGGAACTGCGATGCGTTCTTCACCTCGCCGGTCTCGACCATGCTCACCGGCAATGGTGATCTCGAGAAACTCTTCGTTGAGAATCTCGCCTTGCCGCCGAGCTTTGACTACATTCCCGACGGCGCGCTGCCGATGTGCTATCCGGCCGACTTTCCGGACGGCGGTTTCATTCCCAACTGGGCGATGTGGTTCGTTCTTCAGACCGAAGAGTATCTGCGCCGTACCGGCGACCGTGCGATGGTCGAGCGGCTGCGTCCGCGCTTCGAGAAGCTTCTGGCGTGGCTGTGGCGCTACCGCAACTCCGACGGACTTCTGGAGAAGCTGCCGGGCTGGGTGTTCGTTGAATGGAGCCGGTGCAACAAGCTCGTGCAGGACGTGAACTATCCGTCGAACATGACTTTCGCGGATATGCTCGAGGCGCTCGATCGCATGTACGGTCGCGCTGATCTTGCCGCGGAGGCGAAGCGGATTCGCGCCGAGGTCCTCCGTCAGAGCTGGACCGGCAAGTGGTTCTGCGACAATGCGGTGCGCCAGAAGGACGGCACGCTCAAGTTGTCCGGCGAGTGTACCGAGACCTGCCAGTACTATGCGTTCTTCCACCGCATCGCGACGCCCGAGTCGCATCCCGAACTTTGGAAGACGATGCTCACCGATTTCGGTCCCCAGCGCTACGATCCCAACGACCGCAAGAAGCTCCTCAAATATCCCGAGATTTGGCCGTCCAACGCCTTCATCGGCAATTATCTGCGGCTTAAGCTTCTCGAGCGCGAAGGACTCGGTGCGCAGATCCTCAACGAGACCAAGGGATACTTCATGTACATGGTTAATCGCACGGGTACGCTGTGGGAGAACGATACCACTTGCGCAAGCTGCAACCACGGCTTCGCCTCGTATGCCGCGGTGCTGCTGGTGAGAAGCGTGCTCGGACTCGATGTCGATCTCGCCAGCAAGACCGTGACCGTGCGCGAGACGGATGCGAAGCTCGATTTCTGCGGCGTCACGCTGCCGGCCGGCAATGGCAAGATCGTTTTTGATCGCGTTCTCAGAAACGGAAAATACGAGACCACTTGCAAGCTTCCCGAGGGATGGCGGCTCGTAAGGCGCGAAGGTGACAAGGTGGTCGTCAGGCCGTCCGACACGAGCGCGGCGCTTGTCAATCCCGACATGGGTTTCGTTTGCTACCACATGGCAGGGCGCATGTGGGCCTACGGATCCAAACTCGAAAGCGGTGATACGCTCGATTGGTTTCCCGGCGTGTCGACCGTCTATTTTCGCTTGCTCTGGAGCGAGCTCGAGCCGACCGAGGGCGATTACCGTTTCGACATCCTTGACCGCGTCGCGCAGAACTGGATCGCCAAGGGCAAGAAGCTTGCGTTCCGCGTCATCTGCTGCAATCAGACGGCGAATGCCTGTCCGGACTACGTGCGTGAGGCGGGGGCGAAGGGTGTTTGGTTCCAGTATAAGGGACATGGAGTGCCGAAGGATTTCCCCAAGCGCTGGGAGCCGGTCTATGACGATCCGATCTTTCTCGCGAAGTACGAGAAGTTCATGCGCGCGTTCGCAGATCGCTACGATGGCGATCCCAACGTCGCCTTCGTGGATGTCGGCAGCTTCGGCATGTACGGTGAAGGCCACACCGGCAACACTCAGAAACTGAACAAGCAAGAGACCGATCGCATTACGCGTCTTCATATCCAGCTCCACAAGCGCCTGCTGCCGAAGACGCTGCTTGTCATTTCGGACGATGTCGCCGGTTCGGGGGGACAGGAACCGGAAGCGCCGCTGATGCGTTTTGCGCGCGAGCAGGGCGTTGGTTATCGTGACGACTCGATCTTCTGCATGGGACCTGAAACGAATGACTTCGCCCGCGGCGGTTCGTGGTCCCACAGTCACTGGGCGCGCAACTTCGCGCCGGAGACGCCGGTCGTGCTGGAGGCGGGACACTGGACGATGTGTACTGCGAAGGGGCGTTGGCTTCCAGAGCGCATCCTGAGCTGCATTGAAGATCATCAGGCGAGCTATTTTTCGATTCACGGCTTCCCTGACGCCTATTATGCGGCGCATCGCGAAATCATGAATGCCGCGTCTCGTCGGCTCGGCTATCGCTTCCAGCTCCGCGAGGCGAAGTTCCCTGCGGTCGTGCGGACGGATGAGCCGATCACGATCGAGTCTACCTGGGTGAATGCTGGTGTGGCGATTCTCCACCCTGGTGCGCGACTTTCCTGGTCGCTTGTGGACGCGAACGGGGCGGTGGCGTGGAGCGTTACCGATGCCACCTTCAATTTCCGCGACCTGAAGCCCACGCTGGGCGGTGTGGAGTGTCCGGTCCGTCTCAGTTCGCGCTGCCGTTTCGGACGCACGGTCGAGAATCCTCCGCACGATCCGGTCATCACCGCGGCGCGCGCGGCGGGTTTCGATCCCGGCCACGAATACGTGATGCTCAAGCCGGGCGTCTATGATCTTTGCGTCAGTGTCGGTTCGAAGCAAGGCACGCCCGAAATCGCGCTGCCCCTCGCCAACGAAATCGGCTCAACCCGTCGCTACTGCCTTTCCAAGCTATCCGTCCTCCCCGCGAACATGAACAAATGACTGCACTATGAAGCGGCTTGAATATGCTGATTACGCCAAGGCGGTGGCGATTTTCCTTGTAGTGCTGGGGCATACGCATCCTGGTTATCTTCCTGGTAAGGACTGGTTGTATCTCGATGTCTGCTATGCCTTCCACATGCCGCTGTTCTTCGTTATTTCCGGATTCTTCACCAAGGCGAAGGATCATTATTCGTTTGACAGCTGGCGGACTTTCCTCAAGCACAATTTCCTTGCGCTGATGGTGCCATATTTCATCTGGGGAATCGTCTACATGCCGTTCTCCTATGCGAATCTCGGGCGTCTGACATACGGCTCGTGGATGCAGTTGAGGGGAATCGGTACGCTGACTTCGCTCTGGTTTCTGCCGACGCTGTTCGTCGGACGTGTCGCCTGCGAAGCGGTTCATGCGCTGGCGTGGAAGCTGAAGGCGTCCGACCGAATCCTCTCCTTGCTGTCCGTTCCCGTGTTCTTCGTGCTCGGTTTCCTGCTGCCGCATCATAACGATTTCGCCACCGGCTGGGGCAATGTCTGGCAGTACGATATCGGTCTCATGGCGGCCGGTTACATGATGCTCGGCGTGTTGTCTCGTCCGCTATTCGATCGCCTTTCGAGTGCGAAGCTCGGCTGGATTGCCTTGGTTTTCGTCGTGTCTCTGGGACTGTTCACGGTCGGCTTCTGGTCGGAGCGTCCGCTTCTTAAGGTCGGCAGTGACATCATGATGCAGATGTGCAACGCCGACTATGGTCCGTGGACGTGGTGCCTTGCCAATGCCATCACTGGCTGCACGATGGCGATGGCGTTCGCAATCTTCGTGTGGAGGCTTCTGCCTGGCAATCGGTTCTGGCTCTTCGTCGGTGCGAATACGCTGGGTGTTTTCGTAATTCACAAGCCGATCCTCTGGGACCTCGTGAAGTTGTCCGAGCATTTCGGACTGTCGGCGGACGATCTTCTCACCGCATTGCCTGCGACCTGCCTGGCCTTCGTCCTTTCGATCGGAATCGTGACCTTGCTACTTAAATACGTTCCGCAGGTCTTCGGCAAGAAGCTGTGACGAACAAATCCGCCCGCCGTCATCGACTGTCCGCTTTCCCGATGAACCTTAGCGATCTGATTGTTTCGCTGAAGAATTTTGGTTTCCTTATGGATGCAGAAGGTAATCGGTTTGGATTGACCTTGTAGCGTGGGGTGTGATATAATTCGCCCAAACTGAAAGTATAAGAAGAATCCAGATTATGCGTAAGCTCGTTTTGTTTGCCGCGGTGGCGGCGGTTGGCGTTGTCTTTGCTGCTGACGAGAAGTTTCCGAACTTCATCGGCACTACGAGCAAGGAGCTCACGCTGGCGACTAACTGGGACACCGGCAAGGTGCCGGACGCGGACGCCGTCGCGACGATCTCGCAAACTGCCTCGTCCACCTACACCATTGCCGCGGACACGATTTTCGCGGTCAAGGGCATCCGGCTGGACGGCTCGACTGGCCATATCACACTCTCCGGCTCGGGCTCGCTGACCGTCGGCTCGGAAGGCGTGAGCATCCTGGTGAGAGGTGACGGCTCTCGCAAGCTGAGCGTGCAGGTTCCGGTCACGATTGCCGCGAATCAGATCTGGAATCTCGCTACCAACAGCTTAGCGACCACCAAGGCATTCACCGGCACTTACGATCTCGCGTTCTCCAACATCACGGCTGCCACTCATTCAATGGCTCCGAATTATGGCGGCAAGATGTTGTATCTCAGTTCTAAAAACGGTGCGGCTGTCGATTTCACCGGATCGACCAGGTGGTGCGAAAGGGCGTATTTCAAGTCGTGCAAGGTGAGCATAAACGGGTCTGGCGAGTATGATTGGTCCGACATTTTCCCCGGTGGTGAACAGATCGTGCTCAAGAATTGGGGCAGCAGCGGACTCAGGGCTCCGTATGTCGCCGGATCAACTTTGAATTTCAAGCCCGGCGATAATCTCTATGCCGAAGGCGACGGACATAATATCGGTCCCGGAACCTTTAACATGACCGGCGGCTATATTTACAGGGACGGCCTGGTCACCATACCGAGCAAGACCCGCATCTACATTTCCGGCAATGCGGGCATGTACTACAATTACGGTATGATGTTGGCGAGCGGCGCGTCCGATGAGTCCGCGTTCTCTGCGCAGGTCATTCAGTCCGGAGGAGCTGTCACTAACAAAAACCTCCTTCAGATCGGCGGCCGCGGCGGCGCGGCGGGGGCGATTGGCGAATATCGCGTGGACGGCGGATTTATGAGGGCCTCGACTTTGAACGCTAATTCCTGGGATAATGGCGTTATTTTGGTTTCGTCGCGAGGTGGCAATGTCTTGACAGATCCGTGCGTCGGCGTGCTCACTCAACGCGGTGGTACGATTGAAACCAGCGGCATCAGCTTGGGCAGCCGTCAGGAAGATTGGGGTGATGGTCCTCCCAATGGGCTTACCAATGCCTTTGCTATGGTTTCAATCGAGGGCGGCACCTTCAACCTCGGCCGCATGGCGATAATTACGAACCGTACCTGGAACGTAAGGAAGTCCGGCTCAACCCTTGTCGAGTGTCCGTGGGCGGAAAGCCGCTATCGCTTCCGCCTTTCCGGTGGCAAGTTTGTGCCGTACTATCTGGCTGGCAACGTCACCTCCTTGTATCAGAACTTCCAGTGGGACTTCCCACCGGCGGGCGACTCGTGTGCGACGGTCGACTGCAGCCAGGTGACCTTCAGGCAAGGCGCCCCGATTAGCGGCGAAGGCTGTTTTGTGAAAACCGGCAACAAGAATGGATACTTTACCGACCTTTCTCGCTTTACTGGCAAGTTCGTCCTCGCCGGTGGCACCAACTCGATCGCCGGCATCACCATTCCCACCGGCAAGTACGACACGGGCTGCATGATCTTCCGTGCGGACGATGCCGCGGAAGGTAAGGCGGAGGGCGATGAGGTTGCGAGCTGGACGGATTCGACGGGCACGAAGTCCGCAACCACGCTCAGCGGCGTCTATTCGCCCGCGACCAACTGCTGCTTGAATCCGACGGTCAAGCTCAACGACTTCAACGGCCACGCGGGACTTAATTTCGCCGTCAGCGGAGCGAAGGTTACGGCGCTCGCGCTTCCGACAGCTGACAATCCGCTCGTCGGTTGCAATGATTTTACGGTCGCCGTCGTCTTCAAGACCACGTTGCACGGTGCGTGCGGTTCGTCATCGGATTATGAGTACGCGTATTCCACCGGCATTCTCGGCACCTCGGTAACGTATGGCAACAACGGTATGGGCATCTCGATTTCGGGTGAAAATGGCGAAGTCGATTTCGCCCTTGCTGGACGCAGCTTCGACAGCAATCAGTCAGGGGTCGGTGGCGCGGATAAGTTCACTCGCACCAGGTCGGCGCCTTATCGCTGCAATGACGGCAAAGTTCATGTTTTCGTTTACTCGTCTTCGGGACAATTGGTCACTTCCTCCCTTGACGGATGGTGTGACGAGCGTAATCGCGGCATGTTGGATACGACGAAGAAATATCTGATCGGGTGCAAACAGCTTAGTACCACGACCATCACCGCGCCGTTCATGATCGGCGTCATAAACTCTCAGGTTTGGAATCTTGACGGCAAGGCGACTCCCAATCGCGGCTTCAGAGGTACGATGGCGGAAATCCGCATCTATCCGAATCGCTTCATGACCACGAGCGAGATGAATGCGCTCGCCTACGAGCTCAATCAGAAGTACAATCCTGAAGCGAAGAATGCGGACGGTTTCATGCGCTTTGCGAATCGCGGTGTGTGCGGAACCTGGGCCGACGTCAAGGACGCGGCAGTGGCGCTGCCCGCTGGCGCGGTCGAGTTCAATGCGTCTTCGGCGACGGTTGCCGCGGGTTCCGAGGTGACATCGCTGCCCGCGACGAGCGGATCGCTCACGGCGACTGCGTCCGTCGGTGGCGGCGAGAAGGGTCCGACGCTCGTGAAGGACGGCCCCGCGGGCAAGGCGTTCCTGCGCTTCAAGGCTGCGGACAAGACCGCGCTCGGCATTGCGTCCGGATCCTCGCCGATTAGCGGCAAGAGTAGCTTCGCGGTTGCGGTCGTCTTCCGCACGCACACCGACGGCATAGCGACCAATCTCTATCGCGAGGGACGCGGACTCGTCTCGACCGTCCAGAATGCATCCGGCGTCGAAGACATGGCGATTGCCCTGCAGGGCGCTGGCACCTTCAAGTGCGGCATCGGGTCCGCCCCTGGCGGGGCGACGGTCTTCTCGCGCAAGCCGTGCATGCTCAATGACGGACAGGTCCACGTCGTGATTCTGAACCTGGATATGAACAACAAGCTGCTCACCCAGATGGTGGATGGCCTGCCGCAGTACAAGAAGGTCGAGACGACCAATGCCCGCGGCAATTATGATTTGCTTATCGGTTCGCTCTGCAAGGATAAGGACTGGTGCTACTATACCGGTGATATCGGAGCGGTGGCGATCTGGGACAAGGCGCTCACTCGTGCGGAGATTGATCAGGTAACGACTCATTACGCGCAGGAGTACTCGTTCTATCCGCTCGCGAAGGGACTCTTCACGGAGGCCAATCTCACTGAGCGCGGCATTGCCGCAAAGGAAATCGTAGTCGAGGATGGCGCTGCGCTGATCCTTGCCGAGTCCGCGGCTTCTCCGTTCACGCTTAAGTCCTATCAGACGGTGACGGGCGATGGCAGGGTCTTCGGTTCGGTCCGCTGGGGTGAGAACGCGGTCTATGATACCGATGCCGCGGCGAAGGACATCGATGACGTGCAGCTCGCGAGCGCGAAACTCAAGTTCGCCGCGGGTTCGCTGCCTTTCGAGAACGCGAAGATCTCGTCCATTTCCGGCTCGATGAAGCTCGACGTGAGCGCGGTGATGACTGGCTCGCCCGCGCTTCGGACGACGCTGATGAATGTCGCGCCCGGGGTGGTCAAGGACGGAACGACCTTTGAAATCATTGGCGGCCCGATGTCCTCCCGTGCCTATTACGACAACGGTAAGCTCATTCTTCACTCCCCCCGCGGCAGCGTGATCTTGCTGAGATAACCTAATCTTTTCTAATGACTGACGTTTCGGACATTCTTTCAATTGCAGAACCTAATGATGCGTTAATTGAGCTGAGCGCTTGGCTTCGATGCGAGCGACAGCGGCAACGGTTCACTCAGTCAATGCTTGCACGTCGCAGTGGCGTGCCGGCGTCCACGATTTCGCGGCTGGAGCAGACCGGCCTTGCGTCCACCGATGCGCTTTTCCTCAGAAATTTGATATAATACCGAGCCTAATTAAGAGAGGGGCTGTGAGTATGTTGAAATATTTTGTGTTACTGGCGGTGGCGCTTGTGTCATCGGCGGTCATGGCCGAGGAGATTATTGGCGGGCTCGGGGATTATCCGGCGGTGTCGGTAGAGACCGGCGAGAAGTTGACGTAAAGCGATCCGGTGGCGATTTCGCCGGCGCTGGACGGACTATCTAAGACCGGCGGCGGCGAGTACGTGTTGCCGTCCGACAAGGTGGTGTTTGCTGATAAGTTCAAGCTCAAGACCGGGGACGGAACGAGTGAATATCGCTTTACCGGTACTTCTGGAGCGATCGACTACCCGATGCCGTCCGTCATGTCCAATGCCGCGTTCTGGGTCGATGCTTCGCTTGCGGGTGCGATCGCAACTACAGTGACGACCAACATCACCGATAATGGGGACGGCACCGCCACCACCAACTTCATAACCAATGCCGAGACCTGGTATGACGTGCGCGATGTCGATGCCGTCGTTGCCGGCGGAGCGGGTGTCTATACCCGCGCAACCGCGAGCCGCTATTTGCTTTTCGGGGACAACAACGAGACGCGCGTGCCGTCCGTCGTCACCGTTCAGGGACGCAAGGCGGTCAGTTTCGGTTGCGCCCGTACGGGACGCTACATGATGTGGCGCAGTCCCAGTGGTGGCACTAACCGCGTCAATTCAATTATGCATCTCTTCGCGGTCAACTGCATCTCCAATACCTGGGGATACATTCTCGGTTCCCATCAGACCGGTACCGAGAACTGTGCGCCTGGCTCCAGCACTTACAGCAATCCCGCTTCTTTGGCCGCGGATCCGCTCTGGGGTAAGTGCAATAAGGCGATTCTCGCCGGACGGACTTTCCAGAACGGGGTGCTGGTGGACGGCACCACCTGCAAGGCGAAGATCGGTTACCATCTTCTGGAGTTCGATACACTCGGTGGAATAGTTGACGGCACCGATTGTTTCTTCAATGACCGTGATTACGAAGACACAAGTAACAATGCCTCGAAGATCGGCGGCAACCGCGTGGGTGGCGACTATCTTTCGGAAGTGCTCGTGTTCACCAATCGCCTTACCGAGACCCAGCGCATGCAGATCGAGACCTATCTCATGTGCAAGTGGCAATTGAATCATTCCGATTCCGCCGATGTTACGCTTCTCGCCACGTCCGGAACCGTGTCCAGCGTTTCCGCCGCGGCTGGAGTCGATTTCGATGTCTCGGCCATCGGTGCCGGTGCGATCAACATCGGCAGCAGCGCGGTGCGGTTTCTCCAGCCGATGCAAGACGATCGCCTCGTCATCGCCACGAAGCCGGTGACGCCGCTCGGAAGTTTTCAGAATCGCTATCCGAAAGTGACTTCGGTCGCCGCTGCCGGCAAGAGGTTTAACGGATCGGTTCGCCTTGAAGGCACTCATTATGTGAATACTCCGGTGGCGCTTTCCGTCCATGCCGGTGAAGTCGTGACCGCGGCGAATGCGATTTCAGGTACGGCGGTTACGGTTGCGTCCGGCGAGGCTGGAAAGATCGTCAAGCGGGGACTTTCTTCAGTTTCGTTGTCAAAGGTTCCGTCGGATGCTAACATTCTCGCGGTTGAGAAGGGAACCCTGCGCCTTGTTGCTCCAGGCAAGGACGATGACAAGGTCGGATCCTCGATCGGAACCGAGGCCTACATTCCCAACGCCGACTTCGAGGACGACGATGTCGAGTACGATGAACATGGATACTGCTCGCTCCCTGTCGGCACGACCAAGAACGGATGGACGGGAGCTGGAACCTGGGCATGGGACAGCTACGCCGGCTATTCAAAACTCAAGGATAATGGCACGCCTGGAACGTATAGCAGTTATGGGTTCAATCTTCCCAAGCCGCATGGTGGAAAGTGCCAGCTCAATGTGCAGTATAAGATGTCGGCATACGCGACGATTACCGTTTACAAGAGCGGTGTCTATGAGCTTGGGTTCTGGTGCGGACACAGTAATTGGGAATCTTCAAAGCAACTTCATTTCGATATCAAGATCGGCGTTGATAAGGATCATCTCACCACCATCGGCAAGGTCATTTCGTATGGCGATAAGTCCTATAAGGAATACAATCTCTTGACGCCTAAACTTGAGCCTGGCGAATATCAGCTTTGGCTTAGCAATAACAACAAGGGCGCGACCGCGGCGGTGTTCGATGACTTCAAGATGGTCTGTGTGGCGGATGATGTGGACGAATCGAATCTGCTGACTAACGGCGATTTCGAGGACTTCACTCGTCCCCTCGCCTCGATGTCCTTCAGTGAAGCCGCGCTCGGCAATACCTCGTCGGGATGGACCTTTACTCAAGCTGATGACTATGCGAGTGGTACGCCGAATGTCGCCCTCGTCACGCCTTTTGCGATTTCGACCGCAGAGGCGCTATATTGGGCTCTTCCCGCGTTTTGGGA
>DCIL01000051.1:0-9569 GCA_002315875.1 Verrucomicrobia bacterium UBA1727
CGTTGTATTTGTCTCCCGCGACGCCACCTGTGTGTCGTTGCTTCTTGCGTTGCTTTTCCTTTCTCTTTCGCTCCCTGTCTTTCTTCCTCTTGGCCTCGATTCTCCACCCCGAAATCTTGCCTTTCCAATTTGACTCACGACATTGTACAACTTTCCCACATTCTCACTTATGATCATAAGTGAGAATTATGATATAATATTGAGCATGAGCGAAAATGGATTTTGGAAAGTATGCGAGGCGCTGGATTGCGAAAGACGGATTTTGTTGATTCGGTTTCTGATAGATGTCGAGGCGACGGAGTTCCTTTCGGTGAGTGAACTTGCCGAGAAGTTCGGAATGGGCGAATCGGGCATGAGCGTTCACTTGAAGAAGCTTGCGAATGCTGGACTTGTTTCGTCAAAGCGGGCGGATCGGCGTGTCTATTATCGCGCATTCCCTACGACGACCGAAGCCGGCCGTGTGATCGCTGCTTTGCGCTCGTTCTTCGTGCGACGGCCTGGTGATGCACGTGTTCGCAGTCTCCTATCCTATATCCATGCTCTTTCCCACCTGAGGCGCCATCTAATCGTACGTTGTCTCTTCACAACTCCGAACCTTTCTCTCAAGGAGCTCTCAATTAAGACGGATATGCCAATTCCTACGGCTGATCGCCTTTGGGGAGACCTCAACAAAGCTGGTATAGTTGATCTCAACGGCACCGTCGTGTCGCCCGAAATGAACCCTGAGAAAGCTTTTTTTGAATTGACTGTCGAATGAGCAGATTCTCACTTATGATCATAAGTGAGAATCTGTATTGTTGAGAAATGAGCTTGTGTGTTGGAATGCGGAGTTGCCTTGGGGAATGATTAGTCGATCATGATAGGAGAGCGGATTGTCCTGGGTGGTGAAAATTTCCGGAGATTCATAGCTTTTATTCCTTGTATAGGGAGAAGTGTTGAGAGCATATGGTAATCTATAGTCGTCACCCGTTCGCGCTTGACCGTATATAAGCGCTTTGCTACAATACCGTAAAATTTGGATGGCAGTTGTATGAAGCTATTTATTCTACTGGTTGCAGCGGTTGCGTGTGTGGGATCGACCTTTGGGGCGATGAAGGTCACGCTTACCTTCGATGATGAGCCGAAGGGACATATCCAGCACGCGGCACCGATTCTTGAGAAGTACGGGTATCGCGGTACTTTCAATATCGTCACGAGTTGGGTTAAGGACGGTTCGACGAACGTGATGAGTTGGAGTGACATTCGTGATTTGAAAGCGCGCGGACATGAAATCGCCTCGCACACCATTGATCACAAGAACCTGGTGAAGATGCTTTCGGAAGGAAAGACCAATGAGGTTGTGCGACAGTTCGCAGAGTCGCGCGATGTCATTGCGAAGATGACCGGGTCCGCACCGACGATAATGTGTCATCCTTTCGGACGTGGATCGGACGAAGTCAATCGCCTTTGCCGCGAATGCGGAATGAAGCCGATGGAGGGTTGTCGTTATAATCAGGGAACCGGCGCCACTGCCGAGACCTTCAGGAAGCAGATTCTTTCGCTTTCCTCACGCGGCACCAAGCGGTGCGATGTGATGTTTCACGGCATCACGGCTGAGACGGGCGGATGGCGTCCGTTTGCGAAGCTCGCGGACTTTGAGGGAATCATTTCCGAATTGAAGAAACTGGAGACGGCCGGTGTCGTTGAGGTAGTATCGTATGACCGCTATCTCGAAACTCGTTAACACGAATGCATTCCTGCTGACGGCACCGTATGTCGTCTGGATGGTGCTGATGGCGGCGCTGCCCGAGACGGCGTGGGCGTATGCGGCAAGAAGCGGAATCACCGCGGCATTCCTATGCTTCTCACTGGTGAAGATGCGCCCGACATTGCCGCGCCTCAACGCAGCGGTTTACGGATTGCTCACGGGCGCGGCGGTTTTCGCAATCTGGATATCGCCAGAGCTTATCTTCTATTTCGAGCGCGCAGTAGCAGTGTCTTCGCCCTATGATCCTGCGGTTTGCGGATGGACGCTCACTTTTATTAAGCTTTGCGGCAGCGCTTTCGTGATTGCTGTTGCCGAGGAATTGTTTTTCCGTCGGTGGCTCGTGGAATTCGCCGGCTTTTGGTGGATGGTCGCGCTCTTTGCGGTCGAGCACGGCGAGCGCTGGCATGTCGGTGCGATCACCGGTATCGTCTACGGTGTTCTATCGCGGCGGTACGGACTCAAGGCGGCGGTGATTGCGCATGTCGTCACCAATCTCGTTCTTGGTCTTCATGCCATTTTCGGCAACCGTTGGTATTACTGGTAGAAACGACGGAAGGCGAAACCGAGCGCATCCTTAAGGCGGATTGGCCAAAGGCGTGTCGGCACTTCCGCTTCGAGCGGCGACTGGATAAACGACGGCAGATCGGGATTGAAGTCAAGTCCGGTGAGCTGTTCGAGCTCACTAATCGAGATGATGTTCGCTGTTGGATACGCCGAGTAGGGAATCTTCTGGCTGAAGATCATCGCTACTGCTCTCACGTCCATTTTCTCCTGCGCGATGATGACCTGGTAGAAGCTGTCCGGAATGTCAACGCCTGCCCCGAGGCGGAGTCCTGACACGGACGGAATGCAGCCGACCACGACCCAGATTTCGCCGTATCGTGCCGTCCAGTATTCGGCGATGCGATGCTCTACGTCGCGCCAGACGCCGCGGTTCAGTGAAGGGGACTGCGGAGCGATGTTGCTCATCTGGAAGGTAAGCTTCTGCGCCTCGGGTCCGTAGCGGGTCACGATGGCGTAGTTCGGTGCCATGTGTCCGCGATCGTATCCGCTCTTCGCGTAATCTCCAGGAGCGGCGGACGATTCCACGGCACGATCTTTGGCGAAGTTGGGACGTTTCTCGTTGTATTCGTATTTCGCCTTGGCCTTGACGTGGTAGGCGACCCAGAGCGGATGCCGGAGAGTGTCCGACCAGCCGATGGTGAATTCGCCGCGGGTGATTACGCGGATGTCCGCCGGGGCGGGCGCGCCGACTCTTCTCGGATATCCTGCGAAGGCCACCGAGCCGGACGGCGCCTCGATGTCGTATTCGTAGACGGCATCGTGTCCGGTAAGATCCAGTGCATCGGTGAGATCGCCGAGCGGATTGCCGATCCAGAGCAGGGGACCGGCGACGATGCCTGGCAAAGACCTGTTGTTCTCGATCAACCACTGCCGCGGATGATGAACATACCACACGCCGGCAATCGCCCAGAGAACGGATACGACGGTCAGCACGAGACCGAGCTTCAGCGCGCGGCGCTGGTGCTTCGACCTCGTCTTGCCCTTGGCCTTCGGTTTCGGATTTTTCTTCACAGGTCTCCGAGTTCGATACGGATGGTGCGGGACTTCATCGCCTGAATTGAGTCGGGGTCATCGTCGCCCATGCCGTGGCGGACGAGTCCGTCCGGCTCGGGGATGATGAGATGCTCTCCGCAGGCAGGGCATTCGGCCTCTTGGCCGACCATGTCGGCCGAGGCCTGGATTTCAGTGTTGCACTTGGAACACTTGAAGGACGAAAAGGTATTGCTCATGGGTTAGAGTCCAAGCTTGGTGGCGCTACGCCAGGCATAGTATTTCTTCAGCGTGAGCTTCGATGCTGCTTCCTCGTCGCAGAAGATCCACGCATCGTTGTGGAGCTGAAGGGCGCTCGCGGTGCAGAACTGGCTGATGCCGCCCTCGACACAGCCCTTGATGGCGTCCGCCTTGCCCTTGCCGAAGGCGAGCAGGATGATCTTCTTCGCCTCACAGATCGTGCCTACGCCCATCGAGAGCGCACGGGTAGGAACTTCTTTCTCCTTGCCCTTGAAGAAGAGGCGCGCGTTGTCCTTGATGGTGGACGGCGTGAGGTAGACGACTGAAGTGCGCGAGGAGAGCGAAGTGCCGGGTTCGTTGAAGGCGATGTGTCCGTCGCTGCCGATGCCGAGCACCTGAATGTCGATGCCGCCGGCCTTCTTGATCTGGGCCTCGTACGCCTTGCATTCCTTTTCGGGATCTTTCGCGAGGCCGTTCAAGACGTGGGTATTGGCGAGCTTGATGTCGATCTTCTTGAAGAGATTCTCATTCATGAAGTAGCGGTAGCTCTGGTCGTGAGTTCCGGGAAGTCCGTAGTATTCGTCGAGATTCCAGCTCTTGACCTGCTTGTACGAGACCTTCTTCGCTTTGACGGCCTTGGCCATTTCGGTGTACATCAACACCGGTGTGGAGCCGGTGGCGAGGCCGAGAACGGTCTTCGGATTCTTCTTGACCTGGGCGGTAATGACGGCGGCCGCGAGCTTCGAGGCCTCTTCCTTTGTCTTGCAGATAACGATTTCCATTTTTCTTTTTCCTTTGTTGTAGTTGATTAATCGATGTAAAGGGCGGGGATCTTCTGGGGTGTGCGCGGTGCGGCCGGCATTGTGGATTTTGCGGCGGGTTTCTCCTGCACGGCTTTCGTTGCCCTCTTTTCCGGGTGCAATACCTCGTCGATCTTCTGCACTTCGGCGAGCTTCTCCTTGTCCGCATTTTCGGGAGTGGTCGCGCTGTAGAGCGCCTTGAGTCCGATGAAGATGAGCGAGCAGCAGGCGATTACGACGATTGCGAGCACGCCGATTCGCAAGAAGCGCGCATAAGGAACGGTGGAGCCGCCGTATTCGCGGATGGGCGCGGCGTAGCGAGAGAGAGACGGCGGTTGGTCGATGCGCTCGTCGTCACCGCTGTAGTTCGGCGCGGGAATGGCAGGCTCCGGTTTGATTGATACCTCGTCATCGTTTCCGAAAAGCGAGGTCTCGGTGATCGTGGGCTTCGCGAGGATTTCGTCCGCCGGTCTGCTCGGCGGCTCTTCCGCATCGATCGGTGCCTCCTGAACTACAGCGGGCTCCGGCGTTGAAACCGGACGCTCCTTGATCGCCGGTTCGCGGTTGCCGTTGTAGATTTCCATGAATTCGTCAACCAGCGGCTTGTGGTCGATGCCGAGGGCTTCGCAGAAGAGCTTGATGTATCCGCGAACGTAGATGGGGGCGGAGAATTTGTCGAACTCTTCGTTTTCAAGCGCCTCGAGCTGCGCTTTGATGATATGGGTGGTTTCTGCAACCTGTTCGAGCGTGAGGCCTTTCGCTTCGCGTGCCTGTCGGAGGGTGTTGCCGAATTCGATCATTTTGGTTATCCTTCGGTTGGGTTGTCGTTGTTTTCTGAAACTTCTTCGATGCCATCGAGAAGCGGCTGTGATTCTGTTTCCGCTCCCGCTTCTGCCGCAGACGCTCCTCCTTCGTTGGAGATGATGGCGGCCATGTCGTCCTCGGACATTATGATCTGGCGCGGACCCATTCCCGATTGAGCCGTGACGATGCCGCGATTGGCGAGCATGTCGAGGATCTTGGCGGCGTGGTTGTATCCCCAGCCCATCTGCCGCTGGAAGTGGGAAGTCGAGGCGCGCTTCGTGTTGAGGACACACTCCACCGCCTTGATGAAATCGCTCGCTGCTGCATTTGCCTTGACTTGGGCGCGCGCGGCGACCGCCTCTTCCTTGGCGGCGGCTTCGTTGTCCTCTGCGTTGATTTCGGCGAACGGATCGATCTCCTGATCCTTGATGCGGTCGAGGTTCTTCTTGAACTTCTCATCGAATTGGGTATTGGCGTGCTGTTCGATGAAGGCAACGACACGGCTGATCTCCTCGTCTGAAATCCAAGCGCCCTGGGCGCGAATGAGCTGCCCGTCATTGCCCTTGAAGAGCATGTCGCCGCGACCGATCAGGTTCTCTGCGCCGCCGTCGTCGAGAATCGTGCGCGAGTCGATGGCGGTTGCGGTCTTGAAGGCGACGCGTCCAGGAATGTTCGCCTTGATCGTGCCGGTGATGACCTTGGCATCGGGACGCTGGGTGGCGAGGATGAGGTGAATGCCGGCGGCGCGGGCCTTGGCGGTGAGACGCGAGATGTGGGGCACGACCTCCTTCGCGCACTGGCTCATGAGGTCCGCCACCTCGTCGATGATGATGACGATGTACGGAATCGTCTTCGGCATATCCGACCCTACCGCGGTATCGCCGCCGAACATGTCCGTCTGGGTGAACTGCAGGCGGTGGTTGAAGTCGTAGATGTTGCGGACGCGCGCACGGGCGAAAAGCTTGAGGCGCTTCTCCATTTCCGCAACCGCCCAGACGAGCGATGTCGCGGCCTTGCGGTTTTCGGTGATGATCGGCACGATCAGGTGGGGAATGGACGAGTAGCAGGTGAATTCCACCGACTTCGGGTCGACCATGATGAGTTTGAGCTGCTCCGGCGTGCGCGTCATCAGCAGTCCGTTGATGATCGCATTCAAACAGACGGACTTTCCTTGTCCCGTCGCACCTGCGACAAGCATGTGCGGCATCTTCGCAAGATCCGCTACAAGTTCCTTGCCCGCGGCATCTTTGCCGAAGAGCAGCGGAAGCTCGGCCTTGAAGTTCCGGAAGGCCTCCGACTCGAAAACTTCGCGGAAGGAGATTCCGGCGGGTTTCTTGTTCGGCACTTCGACGCCGATATGGTTTTCGCCTGGAATCGGCGCCTCGATGCGAATGGACTTCGCCTTGAGCGCGCCCATGAGGTTGTCCGAAATGTTGGTGACCGCAGAATACTTCGTCCCGGGCGCGAGCGCGAGCGCGTACTTGGTGACTACCGGCCCCGGGACATCATAGGCAACGCTCGCCTCGATGCCGAAGAGGTTGAGTGTATCCACGAGCAATTCGCGCATCTCGTGAATGTCACCGTGGTCAGCGGCGGATTCCTTGCGCGGATTGAGAAGCGCGATGGACGGCAGAACGTAGGGGCCTTTGTCGGGAGAGGGTTGAGAGAGTTGAGAAGGTTGAGAGGGTTGGGAGGGTTGAGATGGTTGAGAAGGTTGAGAGAGTTGAGAGGGTTGAGAGGGTTGGGAGAGTTTGGCGGCTTCTTTTGCAAGGCGCTTTTCTTCCTTGGCGCGAAGCTTCTCTTCACGGATTCGTTCCTTCTCTTCCTCGCGCTGGCGAAGAGCCGCCTCACGCGCGGCCTGGGCGGCGCGGACGCGCTCCATCTCGGCATCATGCGCGGCGATTTCTTCGGCGCTGGCGTCCGGCGGCAGATCGGCCGGCATCGCATTGCCGCGGGCAAGCGCCCAGTTGGCGGAGCCGACTATCGCCTTCAGGATATTGCCGATTCCGATCATGGCGATGATGGACGCGACCATGGCGATTGTCGAGAGAACCGCTGCGGCGAATTCGCTGATGAGAGGAGTGAGGAGTTTCGTCATCACGAGATGTCCGATGACGCCGCCGGCATCGGCGATGTTCAGGGTCTGGACGGAATTTCCAATGAACGGAGTGTGAGGCGCGATGACCTGCAGGAGACAGGCGGACGAGGCGAGGAAGAGCGCGAAGCAGATGAGTCGCTTCAGCAGATCGGCAAACTTCCAGGATCGATGGATGAAGACCGCGAGTACGAAGACCGGCGGCAGTAGCCAAGCCGCGAGGCCGAGGAACGTGAACGAACCATAGGCGAAGAGGTCGCCAATCGGACCGATCCAGTTCGAGGAGGGTGCCGGCGGAATCGCAAGCGAGTCCATCGCCCGCCAGTCGTAGGTGGCAAGCGCCAATAGCGGAAAGAGGGCGAGCGGAAAGAGCAGCCACGAGAAGAGGCGTCCCTTCGATACGGGCTCAGCGGGTACGGAAAATTGTTTCATTGTTGCGGGATGTGGTGAGCGTTTCGTTTTTAAGTGAATGATAGAGTACGATCGCAAGGATCAGGGCGAGAAGCTTAAGCCCCCAGCTTCCTTTGAAGAAGAAGTCCTTCATGATTTCTTTCTCCCATTGAGGCGGCTCTTTATCAGTCTGTCGGAGAGCGCGAGAATTGTACTGCGGCGATATCTCGTTTCGGGCATTGCCTTGGCTACCCAGCGCGATATCGACTGGACGGTCTGAGGCCCGGTGTACTTGAGGAGTCGTCCGTTATGGGCGATAGAGACCGTGCCGTTTTCTTCGGAGACCACGATGGCGAGCGCATCGGTTTCTTCGGAAATGCCGACCGCGGCACGATGGCGCATGCCGCTGGTTATGAGCTCGGGATTGTTGCTTACTGGAAAGACGCAATGCGCGGCGCTGAGGCGTCCATTACGGACGATTACCCCGCCATCGTGAAGCGGTAGGGGCGGAGTGAAGATCGCGGTCAGCAGTTCCGCCGAGAAGACCGCGTCGAGAATGACGCCCGAGTCCTCGTAACCGCGCAGCGAAATGCCGCGCTCGAAGGCGAAAAGGGCACCCATCTTCCGCGCGGCAAGTCCGACGATGACTTCGGCGATGAAATCGGAAGTTGGCACTCCCTGGGGCGAGACCTTCTGCTTTTCAAGAACGCTGAAGGCGCCGACCTGACTGAGGATGCGGCGGATCTCCGGCTGGAAGATGACGACCGAGGAAATCGCGAGGTAGAAGAGGAGCCCTCTTACGAGAATCGTCAGCACATCGAAATGAAAGACGTAGGTGAAGGCGAAGAGCGCGGACGTGATAATGCCGACACCCATCAGCGCTTGACCGAACCTCGACCCCTTGGCGGCCCTGAGAATCGCGTAAATCGCCAGATAGAGGATGAATACCTGGACGATTGCAGAGATCGAGATGTGCTGGAGGATCTGCTGCATTTAGCTTAAGTCCTTGTTCTCGATTGCCGGAGTTTCCTGTTCGATGACCATCGTCTCCGGCTCCGCGGGTTTGCCGCGCACCAGCTCTTCGACCTCGCGTCCGTCCATCGTCTCGCGCTCAATCAGTGTGTTGGCAAGCTGTTCGAGCTTTTCGTGGTTTTCCTGAAGCAGCTTCTCGGCCTCGGCATACGCTTCGTCAATGAGCTTCTTGACTTCTTCGTCGATTTCACGCGAGGTCTGTTCGCTGAACTGCGGAGGAAGTTCGCCTTCGGAGAACTGGCTCGGTTCCTGGAAGGCCTGGAAGCCGAAGCGCTCGCTCATGCCGTAGCGGCAGATCATGTCGCGCGCGATTGCGGTCGCCTGACGGATGTCCTGCGAGGCGCCGGTCGAGATGTCGCCGGTGAACATCTTTTCGGCGATGCGTCCACCACAGCAGAGGCGAATCTCGGCGAGGAAGTAGGCTCGGGTATGGCCGAGCACATCCTTTTCGGGAAGCGCCATCGTCGCGCCGAGGGCTCGCCCGCGCGGAATGATCGTTACCTTGTGAAGGGGATCAGTATCGGGCAAGAGAACCTGCAGCAGCGCATGACCCGCTTCGTGCCATGCGGTCTTCTCACGCTCCTTCTGCGAGTACCCGGCAGATTTGCGCTCGCGTCCCCACAGCACCTTGTCGCGCGCCTCTTCCAAGGTCGCGTGATCGACAGCGTCGAGTTTCTTTCTCACGGCGAGCAGCGCGGCCTCGTTGAGAAGGTTCGCGAGGTCCGCACCCGAGAAGCCTGGCGTGCCGCGGGCGATGCGCTTGAGGTCGGCATCTTCGGCGAATTTTATCTTCTTTCCGTGCAGGGCGAGGATCTCCTCTCGTCCCTTGAGCGTCGGCAGTTCGACCATCACCTGACGGTCGAAGCGGCCGGGACGCAGCAAGGCCGAGTCGAGCGTGTCGGGACGG
>DCIL01000051.1:9589-10693 GCA_002315875.1 Verrucomicrobia bacterium UBA1727
GACGGTTCGTCGCGGCGATCACGATGACGCCGCCGTTGGAATCAAAGCCGTCCATCTCGACGAGCATCGTGTTGAGCGTCTGCTCGTAAGCGCGCGACCCGCCGATGGCGCTCGCGCCGGTGCGTTTCTGTCCGATCGAATCGATCTCGTCGATGAAGACGATGCAGGGCGCTTTCTTCTTCGCCTCCTTGAAGACGTCGCGCATGCGGCTCGCGCCGACGCCTACGAACATCTCCTCGAAGTCACTGCCGCTCATCGCGAAGAAGGGCACCTTCGCTTCGCCTGCGATTGCCTTTGCGAGCAGCGTCTTGCCGGTGCCGGGGGGACCGACCAAGAGCACGCCCTTGGGAATCTTGCCGCCGAGACGGTTGAAGGCGGACGGATCTTTCAGGAACTCGACGATCTCCTGCACCTCCTCGCGCGCCTCGTCGATGCCGGCGACATCGGCGAACGAAATGGCGTTGGTGCTTTCTTCCTTGCCGTTGAAGACCTTGGCTCTCGACTTGCCGAAGCTGAAGAGCCCGCCGTCGCCACCGCCCATCCGACGGTAGAAGAGCCAGTAGAAGAGGAACATGAAGCCGAAGAAGAACAATAGCTGAATGATGAAGGGAGAGATCGCCGACTTGCGTTCCTTGATCTCGACCTTGATCGAATTGTTGAGCATGTCGGCCATGATTGACTCGTTCTCCCCCGGAACGAGCTTCACCCGATAGGCAAACCGTTTGGGCGCACCCACCTCGCCTTCGCCTTTTGCCTTCGCCTTCTCTTCGCCCTTCGCCTTCGCCTCTTCGCCCACCAGCTCATCGGTCATCATCTCGCCGGTGAGATAGGTTTCGCCTTCGTCGCGATCGAAGATGCGAGTCACGGGCTCTACGAGTTTCCCTTGTTCCATCGCCTGATAGAAATCGAGAAGCGTCAGGTCTTTGACCTTCGGCTCGTTCGGGTTCATGCGATACATCGAGAAGAAGATGACGCCCACCAATGCGATCAGCAACCACGACCGCCACGACTTGTTGTTTTCTTTTGCCATATTGTGCGTATTATACTATAGTTCACGCGCGCGCGCAAAGTCGAATTTTGGCGTCAGGCGTGTCGCATTTGAAA
>DCIL01000019.1 GCA_002315875.1 Verrucomicrobia bacterium UBA1727
GGCAGTTCTCGGTGCCGACGCCGACCTTGGTGCCGGCGGCAGCGGCCACGGCGGCAGGAACATCGATCGCAGGCGTGCAGCAGACGATCTCCACCGCATCACCATACTGCGCGGTGGCTTCCGCGACGGCCTTGATGAGGGCGGCCGTTTCGGACGGCTTGATGTTCATTTTCCAGTTTCCAGCGATGATTTTCTTTCTCATTTTCTACTTGTCCTTACTTTTTGGTTTTAGGATGTTTATATTGCCTGAGCCTGATGCCCGAGGCCTTGAAGGTCTTCTTGATGGTGTCGACGAAGGCGGTGTAGTCACCGTCATAGACGACTTCCTTGATTCCCGAATTGATGATCAGCTTCGCACAGGTAAGACAAGGCGAAAGCGTGATGTAGATCGTCGCCCCTTCGAGCGCATGGCCGAAGAACGCCGCCTGACAGATCGCGTTCTGTTCGGCATGCACGCAGAGACACTCGTCAAGACCGGCTCCGCTCGGCGTCTTGCCTGCACAACGCGGACACCCTCCCTCAAAGCAGTTCTTCACGCCGCGGGGCGTTCCGTTGTAGCCGGCCGAAAGAATATGGTTATGCTTCTCGATGACCGCGCCGACATGCCGCCGCGAACAATTCGAACGCTTGGCGACCACGTGGGCGATCTCCATGAAGTACTCGTCCCAGCTCGGACGCGGATCCTTGATCTTTCTCATAACGAATCTTGATTAAGTCCGCGTATTTTAACAAATCCCCCGCCCCGCAGTCAAACAGAGCGACGGATTCATCGGAGCAGGAGGAGGAGTCCGTGGCGGACGAAACTCCAGACCTTGCCGGCGGACTCGAAACGCCAGCGGGTATGCTGGGTGGAATCAGTGGTGAGCGTTCCGCTGATCACATCGCCGGACACACTGACCGCGGTCTGACGGTACTTCTTCGAATCCATCGCGGAATACGAATTGACCGTCAACGGAACCGAGCTTTCGCTGGTCTCGCCGAAAACGACGCTGCCGTTGAATACCGCCGGCTTGATTTCACCGTTCTCAACATCAAGCGAAATGCCATTCAAGATCGTGAAGCATCCGGTCGTGGAGTATGTTCCACTGCCAAGAGTGGCGAAGCGGACCGCTTCATCGCCGAAATCAACCGCCGCTCCCCCAGCGGCAAGCGAACAGGAACCGTTCTGATCGAACACAGACTCGCTCTTTTCCTGCGGCTGATGCCACTTGTCCTTGAGATAATTCTCGACCGCTAAGATTTCCGAGTCCGAAAGTCGCCGCGAATATCCGATCAGCTCGGCTATGGTAAAGTTCTCTGGACGCGCTCCGCTGTAACTGCCGATGCGCCAGGCCCCTGTCAGATGCGAGGCATAGCCGTTGAAGTGATTGTCGCCGGGACGGAACGACAGTATAAACGGTCCGTGAAAACCATCATCCGAATACCAAGACCCAGTAGGCACGACATTGGCACCATTGATACGCACCGTATCCCCCTCGTGGGTCATCGCCGCAACCGCTCCACCTACGACGATATCATTGTAGGTGCTGCGCGTATTCAAGCGAATGCCATTATCGGAAGAACTGAAGTTGAACAAGTATACCGCGCTTTTTTCTTGGGTCACACCCAACGTCCTAATCACCATAAAAAGCGTTCCGCACTTGACACTGGCCTCCGCGCCGGCGGCATTCGCCAACAGTGTCAGGCGCGAGCCGGTGTCCGTGAACGACACCTCCGGCTTCGCCGGCGACACGCTCGTCCAACCGGCAGCAACATATTTCGGATACATTTGGCCGTTGTTAGGACGAAAACCGTAGGTGGCACAGGTGATGTCGCTGCGGCAGGTCCAGTTGGTGACGTTATTGTTCTCATCATACGTGACCGCGCCCGGCTCGGAAGCGTCCACCCAGACCTGGACCGAGTCCGTCGGCGGCTTGACATTGCCTGGCGACAAGGTCGTGGCGGTGGAGCCCGAAAGCGCCAGCGTTGCGCCGTTGCGAAGATTGATAGCCGCATCACCGGACGGAATCGTTACCTTGATGTTGCCGGTCACCGTGCCGCGGAAAGTGGAAGCGCCGGATACCGTCAGCTTGGCGGCGGTGGCGGACGAGTTGGTGATGATGCCGTCACCCGTGAGCGAGGCGACGGTCTGGTCACTGCCGTTGAGATCGAGAATTGCACCCTTGACGATTTCCACATCCGAAACGGCAGGAATGTAATTGACGCGGCGCTCGACATGACATTCGGCGGCCGGATGTTGCGCGATGTGCTCGGGATTCCACTTGTTGAAAAGATAGTTCTCGACGGAATAGACCTCGTCCTTATTAAGATATCGATTGAAGATAATCACTTCGCCGACATCGCCGTTCCAATCACGACCCACACTACCGAACCACAGCGGGAATTCCGGCTGATGCGTATAGGCACCACGGCCGAAGGTCTTGCGCTGATTGTAGAAAGTGACGACATGCGCTCCGACATGCGAATAGCCCGTCGTATCCTTTAATTGGGCATACCCCTGCCGTACGCCGTTTTGGTAAAGATCGGACGACCCACGACCATTAATCCATTTATCTCCTTTATCTCGAGAAGTTCCAAGCCATCCATCAGCGGTAATGCGAAGCGAACAGTCGTTGCCGCCATAGTTGAGGAGCGAACCTTGCACGTGGGACGTGCCAGTACCCTGACGGCAAACGATGAAGATCGAACGAATGGGCAAGGAAGTATCCGTATAAAGAAATTCAGCAGAACCGTAAGTTAGACGGACGAACGAATGGTTGTTGAAATAGGAACTGCTTTCAGTGCCGCTCAGATCCACAAAGGCCGGACGGGTCACGGCCGCGCCCCAGGAATTTACAACCGAACTGGAGCCGACCTTCGAGCGCCACGCAGTGATACCGTCTTTCTCTCCCGTGACCGTCTTGGTCATCGTCGACGGATCAGATCCGTCAAGCCAGAACGAGACATCGTCCGCCGAGAAGTTGCCATTCAACTCGCCCGGACCAAGCTTGAGGGTTCCTGCCTGAATCGAGGTGCTGCCGCTGTAGGTATTGTTCGTACCCGCGAGCACTACAAGATTGCTGCCGGTCTTCTTGAACGAGAGCTTTCCGGACGCCGCACCGACCTCGTTAGTTCCATCGCAAAGATCGCCGCGGATCACCGAAGGCCAGGTGCCACCACCGGTCGTGAGCGTGATGTCGTTCTCTCCGGCCCTGATGTAGCAGCCGCTGTCGTTCATGAGGTACTTGGCGGTCGTATCCCCACCGAGCGTAAGCGTGGGGATGCGATTACACCTGTCTTGCACGGTCAAATGCGCCAGCGAAATCGGACGGCAGATCTTGACCTGCGAATTCTGTACGATCAATCTGCCCGTAGAGCCCGTGAAATAGTTGGACACCACCTGGAGCGCGGCATTGTCACTGAAGGTGAGTTCTGCACCGTCTGCGGTCTGGTTGATATCACCGGAACTGAGTCGTCCGCTGCCGCTGACATAGACGCCGCCGGCATCAATTTGGAGATTTCCGGTAAACGAATTCCCGCTGTTGAACAGACCGACGAAACCCGCCCCCTTCTTCGTAAGTCCGCCACGCCCAGTAAAACATCCCTTGAACCGCGCATTGCCATCGCTGCTGATCGAAGTGTCGCTCATCAGCTCGATCGCTCCGTTGACGTTGATATACTCCGAACTCCATTCAGTGCCGTTGATGATCAAGCCCGAACCGGTGCCAAATCCATTCAGTTTGAAATTACAATCAATATTCTTGGGATATTGATAATAGATGCTGAGACTCGGGGAATTCTCAGTGTCAAACTGGCTACCAAAGAGAGAAACCGTAGAGGAGCTGGAAAACGGGAAGCCAGTCAGAGCCCCTCCGTTCAGCGTGATGCTCGCATCAACCGCCCCGGCAAGATTAAGCCCGTTGTCAGTCGCCGGCAGAGATCCGAGCGCGACCTTGACCCGATTGCCGTTGTTCTTGAAGGAAGCGATCGTCGCAGTGTCGGCCGGCAGCGAACCGTTGAGTTTCAGAGTCGTGGACCCGTTCTTGGAAGCGGGACGATAGAGATACTTAGTTGTGATATCTCCGGAATTATTGGAAGTATTAGCGGCATCCTCGGTGCTGCCAATGACCGCGGCATTGTCAGGCGTACCCTCGCCGGCGACGAATCCGTTATCGACATCGTAATCAAGGAACTTGATGTTGCCGCTCTGAACGGAGATAAGGCCGCCATCAACCGCGGTGCCCGCCTCGCGTCCGGGATTGAGCACCTTGCCGCCTTCAGACATCTCAAAACGCAGAATTCCACCTTCGCCGCGGGTCAGGGACGTGAGCGAAACCGTTGCAGCATTGGTAATTGCGATCTTACCCGCACCTTCTTTCGAAACGACGTTGGCAAGGGAAAGCGTCTTGCCGTCCGGCGGCGTCACGAGCACCTTGCCCGTGCGGATGTTGAGGGGCTGGGTGGCGGACGAGACATCGACCGCAAGATTGGTCAATATGATCGTTCCGTCATTGACATCGATACCGGCGAAATTGGTCGGAGCGCGATTTACGACGATCGGGCCCGACCCTTGCTTAACAAGGACATTGGTTTCCTCGCCGCGCAACTCAAGGGAAAGCCGCGGCCAATAGATGCGCTCATTCAACTTGGCGCCGTAAGAAATGTCATGCGTGGTTGCCGCGATATACGGATACGGCCCAACCATGGTAATCGCATTGCCCTTAAGATCGGCATTGAGCGTTCTGAGGTCAATGCTCATAAGCGAAAGCGAAGCGACATTCTGATTGATGTAGCTGTTACCGAAATTCGCATCCGCCGTTGACTGCAACGCAAACCACCCGTCGTACATGAACGACGCCCGACCGCCATCACGCGCATAGTTTGCTCCTTGCCAACAGCTCAGACTATTCCAATTCCGAGACATCCAGGCATCGGTGCACTGATTCTTGCCGTCCACTCGATCGACGGCAAAACCAAGGCACCATGTGAAGGCAGAAACGATAACAATCAGCGACTTCGCGTTCATAAGGCATCACTCCTCATTTAAATATACGCGAATAATATCAAAATCTCAACCGCGAATCAACTCAAACGGTAACCTCGGGAGCGGAGGGAGTCCATGGCGGCGGACAGGCGTTCGCGCTTTTCGCGAAGGGAGGATGACGGATCCTCAAAAAGAAGCGGTTGAAACGAAGCGTCCGGCGAATCGACAATGCCGGAGACGCCGAATCCGACGAGGCGCACTTCATCGATATGCTCGTTGTCAAATAGCTCCAGCGCGGCTTTGCGGAAAGCAAAGTCATCGCACGCCGGCGAATCAAACTGCTTCTGCCGCGTGATGGTGTTGAAGGCGGAGTCACGAAGCTTGATCCGCGCGACGGTAGCCCAACGCTTCTTCTCACGAAACGAAACGCCTACCTCGTCCACCAGTTCCAGCAACTTCGCACGCACCGTCTCGCGATCGGACTCGTCCGTCCCGAAGGTGTGTTCGCGAGAGACGGACTTCTCATCCCCTTCCTGCCAGTAGACCGTATCGTCACAGCGTCCGAAGGCATAATCGACGAGCGACGCGGATAACATCGCCGCGCCTCCGGGTGCTTGCGACAGCCGCTGAATGTCTCCGCAGGTGACGATGCCATACGGCTTCAATGCCTCGACTGTCGCCTTCCCGACTCCCCACAGCACGCTCACCGGCTTATCGCGCAGGAATGCCGCAATCTCTTCAGCATCGAACGGCATCATCGTAAGGCCATTGGGCTTGTGTTGTTCAGAGCCGATCTTCGCGAGCAGACGATTCGGAGCGATGCCGACCGAGCAGGTGATGCCGCAGACGCGATGAATTTCCTCTCTCAACGCCTCGCCGAGTTCACGTGCACCAGCGAAAAGATGTACACTGCCGGTTATGTCCAGAAACGCCTCATCAATGCTCACGCCCTCGACGAACGGTGAATAATGCTCGAAGACCTCAAACGCCTTGCGCGAAATCTCCTCGTAGCGTTCCATCCGCGGATAGACGAAGATCGCCTGGGGACAGAGCTGGTAGGCGGTGCGGGACGGCATCGCGGAATGAACGCCAAATCGCCGCGCTTCGTAGGAACAGGTGGACACGACTCCGCGTTCGTGGGGACCGGCACCAACGATCAGCGGACGTCCCGTCCACTCGGGATGATCGAGCAGCTCCACGGACGCGAAGAACGCGTCCATATCGACATGGAGCAACGTCTTCATCGCGAAGGCGCGATCTCCTGCAATTCGAACGAACCGCCATTCTTGCGCACGAGCCGGAACTCGCGTTTCGGATCACGAAGACGCGCCTTCATTTCGGCGGTGAAGAATCCCGCCGCCTTCGCATCCTCCCACCGACGGACGGTTTCCACCAGCTGCTTGGCATGGCGATGGGCCTTGAGCTTCGCCGGCGAGAAGATGAAGCTCGCGGCACAATCCCAGCCCGTCGCCTTCGCCTCACCGAACTCCCATAGATCGGGCGTCGTGTCCTTATCGAGATTCCACCATCCAAAATCGACGCGGGTCATATCCTGCCACGATTGCGGTGCCTGCGCACAGGGAAACTCCAGGAGTTTTGCCTTGAATTCGGACGGCTTGAAGATATCGAAGGCGTTCGCGCCCGCGAGCATGTGCCAGCCGAAATGCGTCTTCGCCGCGCCTTCAGCACAGAACGGCTCACGGTCGAGTTTCTTCCAGACACGGTACTGGGCGAGGGCGACGTTGATGTCAAAGGGTTCGTTCACACCCTCCGATCCGTCTAAGTAGACATAGTCGAATCCGCAATTGTAGATCGCCGCGATCTTGTCCGCGATCTCATCCTGAAGGTCGTTATCCTGATTCACGTAGCAACTGCGCGGCTCGCCGAATTCCGAAACATCGAGGACCCCTCCGCTCTCGCCCGCGGCATGCGCAACCACCTCGGTCTTCCAGGCGCCGCGACGGCATCCTTTGAAGACATAAGGCGGCTCGGAAGTGTATGATTCGTAGGATACGAGTTCAGTGCCGAAACGGAGAAGCCGACAAGGCGGAAACATAGCCGCACCATCGGTGTCTTCGAGAACGGCGATTTCACAGACGTTCGTCGAGCGCGGAAGCGGACGGGCAAGCGTGAAGCGCTGTTTGAGATTGAGCCGCGCATCGCAATGCGGCGTCACGTAGCGACTTTCAAGCCCGACGTGAGAATGGAGCGTGTGGAGTCCCACCTTGATGCCCGCGGCATGAATCTTCTCGAGCATCACCTTCACGTCAGCAAGTCCGTTCGGATACTCCTCGCGCAAATCGTAATCGCCGTAGAGTCCCCAGCTGCGAGTTCCCTTGACAATGGAAGTGTCATTGAGCGTCATGCAACGGAATCCACCCGCCTTCGCCACGGCAATGTATTCGTCGACATTCTTCGGAGTAACCCCGCCCGCCTCATGGTAGATCGCGGCATTGCATAATGGATCGCGGCGATTCTTGACTCCGCGCGGCAGCTTGAAATCGCGCTCAAAGGCGTCCATCGCATCAAGGAAGTCCTCACGTCCCTTCGCCACGATCAGCGCAGCGGATCCGCCGAGCATACGGTGTCCGGCAATGAGATCGCCGAAGAGAATGCGATGTCCCTCGCGCTCGGCATTGGATATGACCGTCCGCGGCGAAGTGCCGACTACCGCCACCGCGGCGGACTCGTCCCAGACGCAGTTAAGCCAATCGCCGAAACGTTCGCGTCTCTTCACCGCGAGAGCAAGAACACGAAACTCCTTTGCCGGGGGCGTGTCCATCTTGAGATAATCGTAGTCCTCCTTGTCTACGAGGAATCGGTTGAGCGTAAAGACGAGATAGTCATCGGTAATTCTCACTCCGACTTCGGCCTCGTAGGGAATCGTCTTAAAGCCGACGATCAGTTTTTCACCTTCGCGGTGGATGCGATTCGCCGCGTAGGTCGTACGCTTGTTGGCGTAGATGAGCTTGATCTCGTTGTTGTACGGACGCGCCTGAGTTACCGAAAACAGGGGAGTCGTAGAATTGGCGAGCAGTTCTTCTCCCGTGGACTTGAGCTTCAGCGACTCAGCGACACCGTTCTCGCCGATGGTTAGCGAAAAGCGGACGTTCTCAAACGTCACCGGTCCGGCAAAGGCCAGTGCGACGGAGAACAGCACCAACGTACTCATCGTAGATTTCAGTTGCATCGATTTCCTCCTTGATAGCACTCACATTTCCGCTTTCAAGCGCGGCATTCCAGCGCTCGCAAAGCTCACCGCATTCCCCGCCGAGCGAGGTCTCGATCTTGAGTCCCGCGGCCGCATAGTCAAAGAACTTATTTGGAATACCGACGAATGAATCGTCCCTCATCGGAATGATGCCGGTATCACAGCGCGCGAAGAGCTCGGTGAGTGCGGACGACTCGAGGTATCCGTGCTGGCGAATTCGCGGACACGAAGTCTCGATGCGTCCGTTTGCGGCGATGTCGAGCGTGAGCGATTCATCGGCCTCGACCTTCTGCACCCAGGGCGTAAGGTCATAACTAAGGCCCATCGCACCGGCATAGACGTAGTGGCGGGGGAAGGGAAAAGGTGTAGATTGAAGGTGTAGGTGCAGGGGAAGGTGTAGGTGCAGGGGAAGATCGATTCCGAGATAGGCACGATAGTAATCGTTGCGGCCGCAAAGCTTGAGATAGCGATCACAGACCCCGGTAACTAAATCGGCTCGCGCGTAGGCCCAACGCGCGGCACAACGAAGCGGAAAGAGCGCAAGGCGAACGAGCCATCCGAAACCGCGCGGCGCGAGGCGATAGAAGGTCTCGGGCCAGGCATCTTGAATGTCGACAACCGTCTTCACGCCGAATTTGCGTCCGAACTTAAGCGCCGCAATCGCGCCGCTCACCGTCGGCATGGAAACTACGAGCAGTTCGGGCTTTACGGCGTCCGCGGCATATCGCGCCACCGCAAGACGATACCAGCGAGCGGCATAAACAAAATGACTCCACACCCGCCGAATCGAAACATTGCGGCTATAGCATGGCGTTGCCACGAACACCACACCTACACCTACACCTACACCTCCCATCTTCTCTCTTCTCTTTTTCTTATTCGCGTGCGAGAAGTCGGAGGTAAAGAGAATCGCCTCGTGACCTGCCCGAACGAAGGCGTCGGCCATGAGGCGATAGCGTTGTTTCCTGTAGCCCTCTTCGGGCAGATTGTCGAACGGATTCTGAAGCCAGACCTTCATGTCAGGTCTGGGGCAGCGAATTGAGGATCGCGAGAACCTCGTCCCCCTTCTCAAGCGAAAGATCGAGTTGGAAATTAAGCCGCGGCGTGAACTTGATCTTCACCTCGCGGTTGATGATGTCCTGAAAGCGGCGGGCGTGATGCTTCAGGTGCTGGATGGCGGTCTCCTTGAGCTCATCGTCACCGAAGACGGACACGCGGACCGTCGCATCGCGCAGGTCCTTGCCGCAGGTGACTCCGGTGACGGTGATGAAACCGGGCTGAACGGTATCGCCCTGCATCACGGAGAACATCGACTCGGCGATGACCCGCTTCAGCAGGGAATTGATTCGCTCTAATCTATCGACACCCATGGTTTAGAGGGACCTCGGCAGTTCCTCGAGCGAGTAGCACTCGATCGTATCGCCGACCTGGAAGTCCTCGAAATTGGCGAAGCACACGCCGCACTCCTGCTGTCC
>DCIL01000096.1:0-817 GCA_002315875.1 Verrucomicrobia bacterium UBA1727
TGAACAACTCGACCGCCTCGAATGAATCGTGACTGATTGGTCATCGTTGCGAAGCTGAAAGGCGGTCGACCCCAGGCGTGTCGCCTAATTGGGAGCAACCGGAGTGTTCTTGGATTTCAAATGCGACACGCCTGCACTTATGATCATAAGTGAGAATTGTGCTATAATGTGCGGTATGAGAGAAAATGGATTTTGGAAAGTTTGTGAGGCGCTGGATTGCGAGAGGCGGATTTCGTTGATTCGCTTTCTGATCGAAGTCGAGACGACGGAGTTCCTTTCCGTGAGCGAACTCGCCGAGAAGTTCGGGATGGGCGAATCTGGCATGAGCGTCACTTGAAGAAACTGGCGAGCGCAGGGCTTATTTCGTCCAAGCGGGCGGATCGGCGTGTCTATTATCGCGTCTTTCTAACGACGTCTGAGGCCGATCGCGTGCTTGCGGCCTTGCGCGCATTCTTCACTATGCGACCGGATGCTGCGCGCATTCGCAACTTGATCGCCTACGTCCATGCGCTTTCGCACCACCGCCGGAATGCTATTGTCCGGTGCCTCTTTTCCACTCCGAATCTGTCGCTGAAGGAGCTTTCGCAGAAGACGGACATGCCTCTCCCGACTGCCGACCGTCTGTGGGGCGAACTCAATAAAGCTCATATCGTCGATCTCAACGGAACCGTCGTGCCGCCTGAAACGAATCCGGAAAGCACCTTTCTTGAGTTGACCGTCGAAGGAGAGGATTCTCACTTATGATCATAACTGAGAATTGGCAGGTGAGCTTATGATTCGAGGTTGTCTATATGCCGCGTTTGCGTTGCTGGTGTGG
>DCIL01000096.1:827-1342 GCA_002315875.1 Verrucomicrobia bacterium UBA1727
TGGGGCGTGACATTCGCCAACACGCGGGCGTTGCTTTTTGACTTTTCCGCGCTGGAGATTATGGTCGTCCGGTTCGTGATGGCGTGGGCCGTGTTGTGTGGGATAGAAGCGGTGGAGCCGGTTTTCTATCACGCGGCGAGGACGCCGCGTCAACTAAATTGGCGGGATGAGGCTGTGTTCGCGGGAATGGGGCTGACAGGCGTGTTCGTTTATCAGTTCTTGGAGAATTGCGCGATCTACTACACCAACGCCAGCAATGTGGCGATTCTTGTGTCGTTCGGACCGATTGTCACTGCGGCGTTTGCACGGATGTTTACCAAGGATCGTTCTCTCTCGCTGTCGGTTGTTGGCGGGTCTTTGGTTGCCGTGTGCGGCGTTGCGCTTGTCAGTTTGAATGGCGTTCTTAACTTCAATATGCGTCCTTTGGGCGATCTGATGGCACTCGGGGCGATGACAAGTTGGGGCATTTATTCCATTCTGATCGACAAGACGAACGAGCGCGGCATTCCGCCGCT
>DCIL01000096.1:1374-5192 GCA_002315875.1 Verrucomicrobia bacterium UBA1727
CGCTCTTGATGATGCTTCCGCTCGTTGTGTGGGGCGGAACGGAAAACGGCTTCTACGCACTTGATGGTTCGTTCAGCGTCAATCTCGACTGGACTGAGAATGTCGTGCGCTTTGGCCAGATGATGAATTGGGTCAATCTGTTCTTTCTTGGCGTGCTTGCATCGGCGTTGTCGTTCATCGCCTGGTCCAAAGCATGCGCAGCACTTGGCGTCGTGCGCACGACGATTTGCTTGTATTTGGAGCCGATCATTGGAGTGGGCTTTGCCGCGCTTTTCCTGGGCGAGCGCCCGACAGTGATGAGCGCTTGTGGTGGCGCGATCATTATTGTCGGAGTCGTTATTGCAAACAGGAAGAGGGTGGATCGTGAGGTGGACAGAAAAGATGGAGGTGGAGAATGAGGAAAGTCATCGCTTATTTGCTTGTCGTGTTTTCAGTGGCTGTCGGTTTGGCGGCAACAAACGATGTTGTCGTCTCCCAGTGTTGGGCGATGACGAAGTCCGGCAATCGTTGCAAACGTCGTGCGATTCCAAATGAGCGATATTGCAAGCAACATTCGGCTTACAGGGCGCCGTCTAAAGTTCCAGATCGCTGTCGTTCGATGACGACGAATGGGGTTCAGTGCGTTTGTGCTCCGTTGCCGAATCGCAGCTATTGTAAGGAACATTTGAAATAATTTGGAACCCTCGGAGACCATGCACGACCCTTGTAAATATTGGCTTTTGTGCGTGCTGCCAGGTTTGGGAAGGGAGTTTTGGGGTCTGATGGTCAGACACTGGTGGTGGGGGTTCGAGTGGTGGGGTTGGTGAAGTTGAAGGCGAGAGTTGAAGTTAAAGCGTGGACGGTTAGATTTTAGGTGAAGGACGAAGGCGAAGGTGAAGTGTGGACGCGATGGTCCCCATCGCGTGATAAGAGGAAGGAAAGGCCCTTATTGCACGCGATTGGGACAATGCGTCCACAGGAAACATCATTCGTCACTCGTAACTCGTACTTCATACTTCCATCTACACCTACACCTTTTCTCTACACCTAATTCCCCGTCCATTCTTAAACTTCAACTTCCGACTTCATCTCCCCATCGGAATTTGATATACTTTCCCATAAATATAGAGTTTTAGCATTATGCGTACGATATTCGTTTTGACAAACTTGTTTCTTGCATTGACGGCGATGGCCGATGCCGTGGTCGAAGAATCGCCGATCGTTGCGTTCGTCATTCCGGCGGGACGTCCGGACGAGACGGAGTGTCGCAAGCTCGTGAAGACGATCAACGATGTGGGATTCGACCAGTTTCTTGTTTATCCTTCGACGGGACTTGACTACGAGTATCTCGGCGAGGACTTCTTCAAGATGGTCGGCACGTTCTTCGACGAGGCGAAGCGCCGCGGGATGCACACGTGGCTCTACGATGAGTTCAACTGGCCGAGCGGCACGGCGCGCGGACGCGTTCCAGCCGAAAACGAGAAGTGTCTCTATCGCGAACTGGTAGCGTATACGAATGCAGTCGGCGAATTCGAATGGGACGTCGTTGTCAGCCGCGGCATCAACGTCGACAACTACTGCCTCGACACGAACAACCTCGAACCGGAGAGCGCGCGGCGTTTCATGGAGCTGACGCATCACGCCTACGAAAAGCGCTTCAGTCCTTATATGGGCACGTTGATCCGCGGCATCTTCACGGACGAGCCTGGACATTGCTCGAGCCGTTGGCGGCTGAAGATGCCGTGCGGCACTATCCTGCGGCTGCCGTATTGGTCAGGCATGGAGGAAGAATACCGTCTCGCGAGCGGCGGACGCGACTTCCGAGAGGATGCCGCAGCAGCGCTCAAGTCGGGGAAGGCTTTCGAGGCGGAGGTCTTTCGTCTTTGGACCGATCTTCGGTCGCGCCGATACCGCAAGACGTTCTTTGACCCGATCACCGCGTGGTGTTCGCGGCAGGGAATTGTCTCCACGGGACACCTCGTGGGCGAGAATGATCCACACGGCTGCGCGGTTGCCAACGGTTCGCCGCTTCATACGTTGAAGGGCCTTCAGAAGCCGGGCATCGACCTCATCACATCTAATACAGACTACTACTACGAATGGCTCACGCTCGCCTTCGGACAGTCCGCCGCGATTGCTAACAACACGACCGGTATGGTCGAGCTCTTCGGACTCGGTCCGTGCGACCTCACGTTCACCATCATGCGCAAGCTTTACTGGATCTGCGCGCTTCACCGGCTCGACACTTATTTCCAGGCCGTATATCATCATCGCGCGTACCGCTTCAACATCAAGGACACATGGGCTATGTTCACGTCTCCGACGCAGCCGTGGTTCGGGGAGATGCCACTCCTTCATGCTGCGGCGAAGGAAGCGGCGCGTTGGGCGAAGAAGCCGTTCGTCTGCGATATCGCTGTCATCTATCCGCAGCGCATTGCCGGTGCGTGCGGACTGATGAACCGTGCGGCGTGTCCCGACCTTGCTGGGCTCTGCCGCGATCTCACCTGGAATCAGTTTACCTATCGGCTCATCGAGGAGGACGAGGCGACGACCCTGCCTGTCGTCCTCGAATGGAATGGACGCACTCTCGTTGAGCGTCGCAGCGGTGAGAAGTTCAAGAGCAACGCCGCGGCCATTGCATGGCTCGAAGCGAAGTTCGCATTGCGTCCGCGTGTGATGGATGCGGATGGAAGGACTCGGCGCGGCTTCGTCACGCGCGCCTATACCGACGGTTCGGCGGTGGCGGTCGATGCCGCGACCGGCGAGGTCATCGTAGCGACGGACGGCAAGCTGGTGCCGCATCCGTCCGTTAAGGCCGTGCGTGATCTCGTGAAGAACGGCGACAGAGTAGAGCTGACGCTTTCGGGACCCTCGCGTCGCCGGATGTGGTTCTGGACGGCCAAGGCCGATGCGCAACGCGAAGGCGACAGCTGGCTCAAGCGGACGGACAAGGTCGAGATGACTCCGCGCTATCCGAAGGACAACATGCTGAAGCTTACGGTAACGGCGCCGCTCAAGTGTGTCAAGTTCGTGCTCAGGCGGTATCCCGCGGACAAGACGTACGCCGTTACGATGGACGGGAAGCCGCTTGCCTTCCCGAAGCCGTGCACATCAGTCGCGTATGCGTTCGACGAACTTTATGCCGAGACGGAACCGATGGTACTCTCGGCAGGCGAGCATGTCTTCGAGCTCACGGGAGGCAAGGATGGCAAGATGTTCCTGCCGGTGATGTGGATGGTCGGCGATTTCAGCGAGCCGCGTGAAGGCGTCCTTTCGCCGAAGGTCGACACCGCGCCATTGGGATCTCTCGCGGCCGTCGGTTATCCGTCATTCGCCGGGACGGCCACCTATCGCATGAATGTCACGCTGAAAGCCGGAGAACGACTGGCGGTCGATAGTGGTGGCGCCGTTGTCCGTGCACGACTTGGCGGTTGCGACCTGGGTGTTCGCGGCTGGGCGCCGTTCGTGTGGGACGTGCCCGCATCCCTCGTCGGCAAGGAGCAACCGCTCGAGATCGACGTCATCACGTCCATACGCCCGATTTTCGGCGACGAGCGCTCGCCGGACGCGAAACTTGATCATGCGTTATGGGTTGCGCCATCGCTGGACAATCCGTCCAAGGTCGGCCTCCGGTCCGTCTTCACCGTTCAAGGCGAATTGTGATAACGTCTGGGCGAGGGCCAAATCGACGGGTGTGGCGTATGTTGCGATAAAAAAGGTGTAGGTGCAGACTCGCGATCTCCGCGATCGTTGCTTCCCGGTTGCTGACGTTCTTGACGATTTTTTGGAGCGCCACCGCAGCCCGCCGCGCACAGCTCTAGTGACTTGCTTCGCAAGCT
>DCIL01000087.1:0-3252 GCA_002315875.1 Verrucomicrobia bacterium UBA1727
AGCGGGGAGTGGCTTATAGCGACAGGCCCCCGACGGACGCGAGTGAGCCGCCGAGAATCGGTCGTCGCGTTGACAAAACACACACGGTTGGCAGAACTCTTCAACCGTCTTTCAAAAACCGGGATAAGCCTGCGGCTTACCAGATTCCGAGGGAGAGGTAGGGGAGGATGCTTTTCTCGAGCATCGTGTCGAGATCGAAGAGCGAGACGCCGGCGAAACCAAAGCGACGGGTGAGATTGATCTGATCGATGACCTGGCGCGCGTCGAGGCGGGACTCGTTGGCGGTCACTCCAATACCGATGATCGTACGCCTGGCGTGCGAACCGGAGAAACCCTGTTGCGCGAGGAGCGCGGTGAACTTGAGCGCGGACTCGGTATAGTCCATCGGCACGACGTAATCGACAAGGTTCAAATCAAGCCAGGACGGCCAGTCCTGCGCTACCGTCTCACAGCACGTCGGATACTTGCCGTAGACCGCGGCAGTGAGCCATTTCGGACGCTTCACGCGCCGGCGCGCCTCGGCAACGAACCGCGTCACATGAAGCGGAGCGTCCTTCGGTCTCGCCGAGCCCTCGCCGTACCGCACGAAATCGAGATGAATGCCATCGACCGCATAACGCGTCGCGAGCTCCTCCACCGCCGAAAGAACGTATGCGCGCACCGCCTCATTCGCCGGGTCGACATATTCCGTCAGCTTCCCGTTGCGGTTTTTGAGCCGCCAGCCCTTCTTTGCAAATGAGGAGAGCGTATCGGGTCCGCCGCGGGTCGCCGAGAAGCAGAGCATCCACGCATGCACGCGAATCCCCTGCGCGTGTCCAGCCGCGACGGCCGCGGCAAGTTGATCACCCTCCTGCTGAAAGGTCTTCGATCGCGGCAGAATCGCGCTCGGATAATGGGCAAAGCCCGCACCCGCAACGTTGACAAAAACGTCGGTTACGCGCGCACCCTTGAGAATCTTCATCGTGCGCGGCCAGTTGCCGGGATAAAGTCCGCACCCCGAATGATCCCACACCGCATGAATCTCCCCCGCCTTTCGCACCTGCTTCTCGGCATACGCACGAAACGATTTCGCCGCGGACGTGCGGCGGGCGATGTGTGCGGAAAGACTCCAGGCACCGGGCTCCACCGAACCGACAATCGCCCCCAGAAGCCGCGCCTTCATATCCTCGTCGCCGTCCGCCATCAGCACGTGTGTCATCCAGAATCCAGCGTCACTCACGATCCACGCCGGCTCACCGGTGGAGCGCCCGTTCCGATCCGACCATGTCGCCAACACCGCGGATCTTCCCGGTATCGGACGCGCCCGATGAAGGACGGTTGAGGTCTGACGAATGTTCGCCGGCAGCCCCGTATGACCCTTAACCGAGAAATCCATCCGACTGAATTCGCCCGGATACGCGGCCGCCCGATATCCGACTGGCTTTACGCCCATCAGTTCCGCAAGCTGCGGGGACGATGAATGAAAGACGACCAGTTTGCCGCCGCGCCTGCGAAAGGCCTTGAGCGTCTCGAGCTCGTACTTTGACGGAGAACTGAAGCCGACCAGGAATGCCAGCCGTTCATTGAGCAAGGCCTGTCCCATGCTTGAGGCGCCGACCACTCGGGACGTCACCTGCTCGCCGCGAAGCCAGCGCTGAAGATGATTGGCAAGAGAAGTCGTGAAACCCGGATCGTGCGCAACGATTGCGACTGCAAGGAGAAGCGAAGAGAAACTCACCGCAATTCCTCCGTGGACGGCGGCAGACGCAGAACGGACGACACCAACCTCTTCGCGTATTCGGAACGTGGAGCGGACAACACCTCGCGGCAATCGCCCGCTTCAGCGATGCGTCCGTGATCGAGCACGATGACGCGGCTGGCGATATGACGGACAACCCCAAGATCGTGGGTGATGAAAAGAACGGTCAGATTGAACTTTTCCTTGAGCGCGGCAATGAGATCGAGCACTGTCGCCCGCACCGAAAGATCGAGCGCACTCACCGCCTCGTCGCAGATGAGCAGATCGGGAGCAAAGGCGAGTTCGCGGGCGATCGAGAGACGCTGGCGCTGTCCCCCCGAGAATTCGTGCGGATAGCGATCGGCGAGCGCACAATCGATATCCACCGCCTCCAGGAGTCCTTCGACCGTCAGTTCCCGCTTCGGAGAATGCGCAAGAATCTCAGCGATCGCCGCGCGCACGGTCTGCCGCGGATTGAGCGAGCCGAGCGGATCCTGAAAGACCATACCCACGCGTCCGTTGACCTTGACCGAGCCCGAAGTCGGTTTCTGGAGTCCCGCGATCACCCGCGCGATCGTGGTCTTGCCCGAGCCCGACTCGCCTACGAGACCGAGCGTCTCACCGCGCTTCACGGTGAAACTGATGCCGTCCACCGCGACGACCTCTTTGAACCGTACCGTGAGCTCGCTTACTTCGACCATCAGTACTTGAATCCGTCGAGAACCGTCTGACGAATGCACTTCGACTGACGGGGATAGTCCAGAGTGTAATGGAGCCCGCGACTCTCATGGCGCTTCTGGGCGCTCTTGACGATCAGCTCGGCGCAGACCGCGAGATTGCGAAGCTCCAGCGTATCGGGGGTCACGAGATAGCGGAAATAGTAATCGCGAATCTCACGGCGAAGCGTCTTGATGCGATGCGCAGCGCGCGCGAGCCGTTTGTTGGTGCGCACGATGCCGACATAGTCCCACATCAGGCGGCGGATTTCGTCCCACATGTGCGAGACGAGCACGGCTTCGTCCGGCGGCACGGCATTGCCGATCTTCCATTCTGGGATGTTAGGTAAAGCGCCGAACGTTTCTGGGTGTGGACCGAGCCGCGCGGCGGTGAGGCGCGCGCAGACGAGCGCTTCCATAAGCGAATTGGACGCCAGACGGTTCGCGCCGTGGAGACCGGTGGAAGCGCACTCACCCACGGCGGAAAGTCCGGAAATCGAAGTTCTGCCATCCGTCGTCGCCTTGATGCCGCCGCAGGTGTAATGCGCCGCGGGCACGATCGGTATGAGGTCCGTCGCCATGTCGATGCCGAACTCCATGCACTTCTGATAGATGTTCGGGAAACGCTTCATCAGATAGGCGCGGCCCTTCTTGCGGATGTCAAGGAACATGCAGTCATCGCCGGTGCGCTTCATTTCGGAGTCGATCGAACGAGCGACGATGTCACGCGGCGCGAGCGATCCACGGGGATCGTATTTCTTCATGAACTCGCGTCCGTGACGGTCCACCAGCACCGCGCCTTCGCCGCGCACCGCCTCG
>DCIL01000087.1:3321-6987 GCA_002315875.1 Verrucomicrobia bacterium UBA1727
CCATGTTCTCGATCTTCGCGCCGGCACGCCAGGCGAGCGCGATGCCGTCGCCGGTCGCGGTATCGGGATTGCACGTGTAGAGATAGACCTTGCCGCAACCGCCGGTCGCGAGGATCGTGTTCGGAGAACGCACCGCGTAGATCTCGCCCGTCTTGCGATTGAGGACATACGCGCCGAGACAGCGGTTCTCACCCTTGAGTCCGATGCGTCGGGACATGATGAGATCGATGACGACCGTCTGTTCGCGGATGTCGATGCCGCTCTTCTTCACCTTGCGGATCATCGCTGCCTCGCACTTCTCGCCGGTGATGTCACCAGCATGGAAGATACGCCGCGCGCTATGTCCCCCCTCGCGCGTAAGATCCCACTCGCCATCGTCGTTCACCGCGAACTTGACGCCGCATTCGATGAGATCGTGGATGCCCGCCGGAGCGTTCTCGCAGATCTCGTGGACGACCTTCGAATTGCCGAGCCATGCGCCGGCTATCATCGTATCGCGCGCATGCTTGTCGAAAGTATCGTCCTCGCTCATCACGCAGCAGATTCCACCCTGCGCGAAATTCGTGTTGCAGTCCTTGAGCTGGGCCTTCGTCACGAGCGTGACGCTGCCGTAGGACGAAAGATGCAACGCGCTCATCAGTCCGGACATTCCCGAACCAACCACGAAATAATCGCAATCAACTATTTTCACGATCTGTATTATATTAGGTCCGCAATACGACGCATGGACTGGCCATCACCGTTAAGAAGCGCACAGGTCTCGAGAAGATGCGCCGAGGCGGCGACGCGGCTATTCGCATCCGCCAGATATCGGCGCAATTCCGAAACGACATTGTCGGCCGTGAAATCATCCTGCAGGAGCTCGGGCATCGGCTGACCGCCAGCGCCTCCGCAGCGTTCCCAGATGACGTTCGCCAATCCCGCGAAGCGCGTACCCGTGATCGCCCGCTTAAGGAACTCACCGAGGAAATAACCGACCTTGTAGACGAGCACTGTCGGACAACCGAGCAGCGCCGCTTCCAATGTGGCGGTGCCGCTCGAGACGATCGCCGCGTCCGCCTGTCTGAGCGCTTCGCGCGCACCACCGCGAGTGAGAGTGACCGCGGCGGAAATCTCCCGCGCGGACCCCTTCAGTATCTTCTCGAGCGCACGATAGACGCGGTCGTTCGCGGCAGGTATGACGATCGAAGGACGAATCCCATCCGCTCTCAGGCGCGCGACCGCCTCGAGAATGACCGGCATGTGATAATGAATCTCGCCAAGTCGAGATCCCGGCAATACCGCAAGCACGTTCCTCGTCGTTCGACGATCCGAGGCGTCTACGGAGCCGAACTCCTCGAGCAAGGGATGTCCCACAAACGTCGCGAGGCCCTCGCGGAAAATCTTCGGCTCGAACGGCAGGAAACAGCAAAGCGCATCGAGCGAACGCTCGATCTTGGGGATACGGCTCTGGTGCCAGGCCCAGACCTGGGGACACACCACATGGACCGCACGAATGCCGCGGGCGTGCGCGTAGGCGGCGAGCTTGAGGTTGAGTCCGGGATAGTCAATGGTGCAGACGACGTCGGGACGCCACTCGTCAATCGCCCGTTCCATCGTCCGCTTTACCTTGAGGAAATAGAAGATCTTGCGTATCACCGCCCAAATGCCGAAGACAGCGAGATCAGCAGTCTTGAAGCCGTAATCGTCATAGCCGCGGATCTCAACCGGTCCACGGGACTCAAGTTCCGCGGCGATGCGCTTTGCGTAAAGGACGCCCGATTCCTCGCCGGCAAGTAGCAGAATCTTCCTCATGGTCTCGTTGGTGCAGGGGGGAGGCACGAATCGATGCCGACGATGGCGATTGAATGGCGGTTGGCGAAGCGGATGACATCCTCGCGATCGAGCAGGATGAGCCGTCCCGCCTGGAAAGCGAGCGCGGTGACACCCGCTTTCCTCATCATCTTCAAGGTCTTGAGTCCCACGACGGGTATATCGAATCGCCAGTCGTGTCCCTCACGCGCGGCCTTGCAGAGAACCGCACCCTTCGACAACTTGCCTGCGCGCTTGATCGCCGCGTTGGTACCCTCGAAGGCCTCGACGGCAAGTACCATTCCGGACTTGACGAGCACCGTCTGTCCGACATCGTGCCGCCCGACATCGGCTGCAACCTGCATACCGCGGCGCATATCGTCCGTCTCACCCTCGGTGAGTCCGCGCTCGGTCAGTGCCCCCACGCCGGGCATGGCCGCATCCATGAACAGACTCGCCGGCAACATTCTCACGCCGGCCTTCTCGAATTCGGAAACGAGCTTGCCGAAGATCGTATGCGCGTTCTTGACCGCAAGTGCCTTGAGCCATCCGCGAACAACCTCGTTGAACTTGCCATGGAAGAGCGACATGGGACTGACCTGTCCGGCCATCACCGCGCCGTCGTAACCCTGGGACGCCGCCCAGACGATCGCCTGATCCGATTCGCCCGCGGCGAACCAGTGGACGTTCTCTCCGAGCCAGGCCGTAGAACGGGGACACGACCCTTTGACTGCCATCACGTCGACATGCTCCACCCCGAACGCTTTCGCGCCCTCGATGAGCATCTTCGGATATTCTCCCGCTCCGGCTATGACCAACAGTCTATTCATATCAGAATTCAAGAAGTTCTCCGTCGTATGCCGGCTCGACTCCGGAAGGTAGCTTCGCGAGCCACTCCGCATGCGTGAAGTCGTGGCACATGTGGATGAGATAGGCGCGGGACGGCTGGATGAGCTCGATGTAACGCAGCGTCTCGGAAAGTTTTAGATGAGTCGGATGTTCCCGCTCCCGGAGACAATTGATGACGAGCGTTCCGACACCGCGGATCTTCTCCAAGGTCGCCTCGGGAATAACGTGACAGTCGCTGATGTAAGCGAGTTTCCCGGCGACGAGATAGCCACAGCACGGAAAGCCGTGCTCGACCATCAGGCGGGAGAAAGAGATCGCGCCGACACCGAACTCATCGGCATTGTCGAAGTGAATCTGCGGACGGTAAAGTCCGTGAAGTCCACCCTTGTCGGAGATATACGGGAAGATGCGGTGCATCTGCACCTCGGTATCCGTCATCGCATAGACCGGCATCACCTTGCCGATCACGCGGCAGGTGCGTCCGTTCGCACCGTCATCGGTCGGATTGCACTCGACCATCGTGCCGTTGATCGTATTGAAGCGCCGCACGTCGTCGAAACCGGCGACATGATCCATGTGCGCATGGGTGAGCGCGACGGCGTCCACCTTGCTGACGCCGAACTCGCAACAGGAAAGCCGCATCTCCGGCGGCGTATCGATAAGGACGCCCGTCTCGCCGTCCGTCACATACGCGCCGCAACGACGGCGACGATCGCGCGGATCGGACGACGTGCAGGTCTTGCACGTGCAGCCGATCTGCGGCACTCCGACGCTCGTTCCGGTTCCGAGAAAACGAAATTGCATTTGCTTACATCGCCGCCGCGAGCGCCGCGGCGAATTCACTGCACTTCACTTCGGTCGCACCCTCCATCTGGCGGGCGAAATCGTAGGTGACCGTCTTCGCCGCGATCACCTTGTCCATCGCGGCAATGATCTTGTCCGCCGCCTCGGTCCATCCCATGTAGCGGAGCATCATCTCGCCGGAGAGAATGAGCGAACCGGGATTCACCTTGTCGAGATTCGCGT
>DCIL01000087.1:7090-26175 GCA_002315875.1 Verrucomicrobia bacterium UBA1727
CCACGGTCGCCGCGAGCGCGTCCGAAACGTAGTCGCCGTTCAAATTCAAGGTCGCAATCACATCGTATTCGGCGGGACGAGTCAGAATCTGCTGGAGGAACGCATCGCAAATGCAGTCCTTGACCGTAATCATCCTGCCCGTCTTCGGATTCTTGAACTCGCACCACGGACCCTTGTCGATCAGCGCCGCACCGTAATCGCGCTGAGCGAGCTTGTAACCCCAGTCACGGAAAGCACCCTCGGTGAATTTCTGTATGTTCCCCTTGTGGACGAGCGTCACCGACTTGCGGTCATTGTCGATCGCATAATCAAGCGCCGCCTTGACGAGCCGCTCCGTACCTTCGAGCGATACCGGCTTGATGCCGATCGAGGCCGTCTTCGGAAAGCGTATCTTCTTCACACCCATCTCGCCGACGAGGAACGACTTCACCTTCTCAACTTCCGGCGTGCCGTTCATCCACTCGATACCGGCATAGATGTCTTCGGTATTCTCGCGGAAAATCACCATGTCGGTGAGTTCGGGACGCTTCACCGGGCTCGGCACGCCCTGGAAGTAGCGCACCGGTCTGAGGCACACGTAGAGATCGAGCTCCTGACGCATCGCCACGTTGATGGAACGGATTCCGCCGCCGACCGGAGTCGTGAGCGGTCCCTTGATCGAGACGAGACATTCGCGGCAGACGTCAAGCGTCTCCTTCGGCAGCCACTCGCCAGTCGCGTTGAACGCCTTTTCGCCCGCGAGCACTTCGCGCCATGCGATCTTGCGCTTCCCGCCGTACGCCTTTTCAACCGCGGCATTCCAAACGACCATCGCGGCCTTGGTAATGTCAGGACCCGTGCCGTCGCCTTCAATGAAAGGAATCTCAGGATTTTCGGGAACGCAGAGCTTCCCGCCGTTCATAGTTATCTTTTCGCTCATATTTCCTCGTATTATAGCATAAATTACTTGCTGAGCCCCAGGGCCTGATAGGCGAGAGGGGTGGCAACGCGGCCTTTGGGAGTGCGGTCGAGATACCCTTCCATGATGAGGAACGGCTCGTATGCCTCTTCGACCGTATCCGGCTCCTCGCTGACCGAAACCGCGATGGTGGAAAGTCCCACCGGACCTCCCCCGAACTTCACGCAGATCGTTTCCAGAATGCGCCGATCCATCTCATCGAGTCCGTGCGGATCAATCTCCAAAAGCGAAAGCGACTCGGTGGCGACCGATTCGGTGATGAAATTATCGTGCTTGACCTGGGCGTAGTCCCGAACGCGCCGGAGAAGATTGTTGGCGATTCGCGGAGTACCGCGGCTGCGGCGCGCGATTTCCAGCGCACCGCCGTCATCAATATCAACCCCGAGCTTGAGCGCACTCCGCCGCACGATCTCCGCCAGTCGCTCCGGTTCGTAGTAGGAAAGACGATTCACAAGCCCGAAGCGAGCCCGAAGCGGGGCGGCGATGAGGCCGATTCTTGTGGTCGCACCCACAAGCGTGAAGCGCGGCAGATCGAGCCGAACACTGCGCGCATTCGGTCCCTGATCGAGCATGATGTCGATCGCATAATCCTCCATCGCACTGTAGAGGTATTCCTCAACCGTCTTCGCCATGCGGTGGATTTCGTCGATGAAGACGATATCGCCAGGTTCGAGCGAAGTGAGGAGTCCCGCGAGATCGCCGGGCTTGGTGATCACGGGACCACTTGTCGTCTTCACGTTCACGCCCATCGCATTCCCGAGAATATACGAAAGCGTGGTCTTGCCGAGTCCGGGCGGACCGGAGAAAAGCACATGATCAAGAGGTTCGCCGCGGGCCTTCGCCGCCTCGACCGCCAATAAGAGCCGCTCGCGGATCTTTTCCTGTCCCACGAAACCCTCGAAGTCCACCGGCCTCAACTTGTTGTCAAAGGCCCGGTTGGCACGATTGAACTCGTCGCTCGCCTTGATTTCAGCCATTGATCTGCATCCCGTCGTTATCGATGTCGAAAGTGTAGAAACGCGAAGCAGGCGAAGGCGGATTCTTCTCAAGCACCATCCGCACCTTCTTGAGCTCGCGCGGCGACTTGGCAAGAATGTACATAAAACCACCACCGCCAGCGCCCGCCAGCGTAACCGCCGCGACATGTGGACGAATGAGGTCGATGATGTCATCCACCTTCTCATTCGTCGAGCCGGCGTCCAAAAGCTTCTTGTCGCGCCAATACCTGTTCACACAGCCAGCGAAGGTTTCGAGATCGCCCTGCTGAAGTGCCGCGGCCGCCTTGGCGGCGTCCGCCTTGACACTGCCGATGAGCACCTTCGCAAAACCATGCGGATTCTCCTCGTAGAAGCCCAGGACACGCCTCAGGACATTGCGCGCCATGCGTTTTTGTCCCGTAAAATAAAGCGCACTCCGCTCCTTGAGTGCCTTCAGCGTCTTCACCGGAATCTGCACCGGCTCCACTGCGATCTGCTGGCGTTCACCCTTACGCGAACGGAGCAGCTTGACGCCGGGAGTCATGCCTGCGAACTGATCCTCCCAGCCGCCACCGGTGCACATCTCCTGTTCGAGCCGCAGCGTCAACTCGCCGACCCGAGCCGTGTCCACCTCACCAAGCAGCGCGGCAATCGTCGCGGCGCCGAGAATCGAAGAAGTGCCCATGCCGCTGCCCTTGGGCAGATCCGCCGAAATCGTGATGTCGAGTCCGCGCTCGCCGAACTTGAAGCCGGTCACGGTAAGGGCGGACTTCACCAGGCAGCACCAGTCGTGCGGATCGTGATGATCGTCAATCTCCGCCTGCGATTCCAAGACCGTCTTGCGGTCGAGATCCTTCGAGACAATCTTCACGAGCTTGTCCGCTCGCGGGGCGACCGTGACCTTGATGGGACGCTTTCCGTCGAGCCGCACCGCGGCGGCGAGGACGAGTCCACCCTCCTTCTGACAGATCGGCGGCGTATCGGACCATCCCCCTGAAAGATCGATTCGCACCGGAGCGGTGACGGTTATCGTGCGATTCGCCTTCAAGGACGCCTTGCGCACCTTCAAAAGCCGCTCGTGATTAACTATCTTCATCTTTTCGCTTAGTCCGTGTTTATCCCAAAGTCCATCCGTCTTGAACGTATCGTCAATGTGATACTTGAGAAAATACCATTCGCTCTTCCCAAGCGGAAGCGCAGTTAGGCACTCGCCTTTCTTGAGGTCCACGCGTCCATATTCCGCAGGCACATTGGTGACGATATTCTCGCCCGCGAGCGTGCCAAGCGGTGCCGCACAGGAGTCGATGAGGGTAGAGGGTAGAGGGTAGAGGGTAGAGGGTAGAGGGCAGAGGGTAGAGGATAGCTTTTCGAGGAGTTCGCGGCTGGAACCGATGTGGAAGAATTCGCACTTCGGCGTGACTGCAACCTGAAACGGCGCAAAGCCCGCAAGCAACATCTTCGGAAACTCTTCATAGATGTCGCCAGCAATTGGCAGCTTCGTCATCTTCGCCGCGGTCTTCCAATCGAAATACATGATGCCGGTATCGATGAGGAACGTCCCCTTCGTCACCTTCGGCTTCTGTAGGAAATCGACTACTTTTTCCCTTTCACCTTTTCCTTGTTCCTTTTTCCCTGGCCCATTTTCCTTCGCGACAGCGTATACGCCGTGGCGTTGCGCTTGCCACGGACCGTCCGGATACGCAACACCGGTCACGCCGCTCTTTGCGAGATCGACCTTCGAATAGTCGAGATAGGGAATCACATCACCGCAACAGACAACGACGCCGGACGCGCCGGGCAACTTGAGCTTCGCCATCTCGTCCACGATATGATCGAGCATGGGGCGTCCATCCTTCATCGGCACGAACGCCTTGCCCATCGCCGCGTATGCGGGAGTGCGCTTGGCGTCCCCGCCTGAATGAACGATGAGAACGCGTCCCGACGTCTTCAGCTTGCGAAGGACGTTGACCGTCGCCCCAAGCGAACCGACACGCCTGTCGCCGGGATCTGGTACAACGACATAACCAACGCGTCCCTTGAGCTGCGCACGATATCCGCGCGCCTGCGCCTTATTCGCAGCAGTGATAACAATCAGATCAAAACCTCTCTTCACTTCTCTTCACCTCTTCCAAGTCGCGAATATTATATCAAAATCCAGTTTTCACTCTCATCTGCACTTGAGCACCAACGTCGCGTGGGCGGGGATGGTATGGACGGATTCAAGGCAGACCGTGCCAAGGTCGACATTACGCCACACGTCGAACTGACGGACGCGCCACGGCAGTCCTTCTCGCGCGAAGTTGAGACGCACCTCCTGCGCATACGGCAGGCGATTGACGATCGCGATCGCGGTCGAGCCGTCGTCGAGGGGACGCTTCCAGATCGCATACGCACCGCTCTCTGCCACGCGGCAGAGCGCAGGACAGCCGAGGGCGTCCTGATGAATGTCTAAAAGATCGTCATTGCTGAGATACGAAAGCGTCAGATCGTCCAACTGCGTCAGATCGCATCCGAGGAGAATCGGCGAGCAGGTCATCGCCCAAAGCGCGAGATGGGTATACTGCTCGTTATTCGACAGGTAGCACGGATGCAGATGCTTGCCGTAGGTGCTCACCCTGCCGAATGTCATCATGTCGAGATCGGCCCAGCAGCCAGGACCAGCAAACGAAAAGGTGCTCTGCTCGAAGAGCTTTTCCGGCGCCTGATAGATCTTGCCCCACTCGTCCTTCAAGTCGCCGGTCGCGCGCCAGAGATTGCCGCAGCTTCTCGCCCAAGTACTAACGTTGCCCATTCCATACTGACAGATCGCAAGCACCATATCGCGCTTCTGTCGACGAAGAATGGAATACATCTTGGCGAACGGAGCGGAAAACTCCTCGCGGCACGCGGGCTTGCGATTTATCACCTGATATCCGCACCAGTCATACTTCAGATAGTCAAATCCCCAATCCGCCCAGGTCGCGGCATCAATCTCCTCGTGTCCGTAGCTGCCCTCGAAGCGTCCGCACGTTGCGCGCCCTGGCGAGGAATAGAGTCCGGCACGAAGTCCCTTCGAGTGAATGTAATCGGCGAGCGCCTTCATATCGGGGAACGTCGCCGCCGTCAGAAGACGCCCTTCCTTCGTCCGTGTCGGAGTCCGCGGCGTCACTTCCTCATAGGCATGGGGAAGCGTCCAGCCGTCGTCGAGATTCACGTACATCCAGCCGTGCTCACGAAGTCCGGTCGCAACAATCGCGTCCGCGGCGCGGCGGATATCGGCGTCCGTGACCTTCGCTCCGAAACAATTCCAGCTGTTCCAGCCGAGCGGCGGCGTCAGCGAAATCGTTTCGCCGACTTTGAGCGTGAACTCGCGCTCGGTGCGTCCGAAGCGGTTGCCTGCCTTGACGATCATGCGGTAGGCGCCGGCGCGCGCGGGACACCCGACGAGCATCCGCCGCGCGGCATCGAAGGTTACGCCTTCAGGAATGTCGCCACCTACCTCGACCTCAATCGGTTGCTCTCCGGCAATCGGAAGATAATAGTCGACGGGATGGCCGGGACGCACACCCCAGACCTTCGGACCATTGATGCGCGGCATCTGCGACTTCGGCCGTCCGATGACCCCCCATTGCGCGACGAGCGGATCGTCCTTGCCGACAACCTCGATCGCGCCGTCGCTCCCGAGCGTGAAACGCGCCTCCGCCCAGTCGGCGTGCGCGTAGGCATACGAAGCCCAGTCAAGGCAATCCATCGCCTCCAGCGCGATGATCCGCGCGCCTTCGAGATTGACGTGCACATTCAAAGGCGGCGTGCGCTTCTTGCGACTGATGACCGGCGATTCCCAGACCTTCTTGCCGTCCGCAATTATCCTGAACCTGATCGTACCCAGAACCGCTTCGTTCCAGGCGCGATATTTCTGACCTTCGATCTCCTTGTCGAGTCCGACGATCGCATCGAAGCACTTGACGCGTCCGTTCGCCCTCAGCACGATCGCGCTTTCCGCATGCACGCCGACACCGCGCGAGTAAACATTAGTGCCGATGGTCAAGGGGTTACCAAGGAAGGACTTGCGCGATTGGGGACGTCCACCATAACCGCAACTGGCGGACGAAAGATCCATCTCGTCCAGATACTTCGCGTCATTGTCCAACACCAAAAGCGTCGCCACCTGACGGGCGGGTATGCTCGGAGTCCTGACGACAAGCTCGTCACCATCGCCCTTCCGCGCCGTCAGCGTTGATTCGGACGATTCGGGACGCAGCCATACGACTTTCGCACCAGCGGGACGGCGGATGCGCACTTCGGTAGGCAAAAGCGAGCCGGCCGCGCCATTGTAGAAGGTCACGGCAACGGTACGCCGCGTCTTACGGTCGATGCGCGGATAGACGTAGAGCCGATGCGCCCGATCAACCCGAACCGGAAGCCGATCACCAGCCAGCGAATCAAAGACATCCAGCATCGCGGCTCTCTCGGCATGAGTCGGATACCTCTGCGCCGCACGGGACGCTATGTCGAAGACCTTGAGACGTCCCGACGCCTCCGCCGCCTTCACGATTTCGCCACCGACCGCACGAAGTCCCTTCACCGCGCCAGGTGTCACGATCGCAACGCCCCCATCGGCAAAAAGCCGCTCCGCATCCCCAGGCCCCCATTCCGTCAGCGTATCCTCGTTCACATAATGGAAGCGCGTTCCGGACGATGACACCGTAAGCGGAACGCCGATGCCGGCGAGATCCTGATCATTGCCGCTGCGCACCGAGGACTTCACGCACAAATCGTAATCGGAGCCGATGAAGCGGGCGATGCCGCCGAGCGACGTCGTACGCGAGATCTCAGCGAGACGCTTGAAATACGGACGCCACGCGGCCATGGTCGCTGCGAATTCCTCGTAGTAAAAAAGCGGTTCGTGGCGCTTCTCGTCCCAATAATACTCCGTCACCGCATCGCATCCGTTGGCCAGCGCCAGCGCCGACTCCACCGCGATCGCCTCGGGGGTCTTGTGGAGCGCTTCACGCTGATATATCTCCTGTTCGTAGGAAAGCGCCGAAAGCCGCAGCCCAGACCGCGAAAGGCGTTCCGTCTCAAACGCAACCCCGAGCATCTTGTAGACGATCTCGTCCAGATTCTCACCATAGCACAGCGAACCGATGCGAATCGAGGTCGGATGTTTTCCATCTCCCGAAAGCGCCTTCAAGAGCGGCTCGTAGTCGCGTCCCGACTCGAGCGTCATCGGCTCCACGCTCTGGTAGGCGACGAGGCACGAGGGATTCGTGCGGTCGGTGCCGCGGCGCGCCGCCGCTCCGTAGATAGCAAGCGAGTCGGAAAGAAACTTGCGCCAGGCGCGGCGGATCGGATCCTTCTTCTCACCACCTGCGAGGCGACGCACGAGTTCTTCGCGCGTTACCTTTTGTCCGAATTCCGCACCGAACGCCGCGAGGCAACGCTTGCAGTAGCATCCGTCATCCTTGCAGTATCCCATTCTGAGATCGTCGTCGAGCCAGAGCGAAACTGGCTTCAAGGTCTCTCCCAATGCCGCGGCGTATTCTTCCTCATAACGCAGCACTTCCTGTGAGCGCGGACAGAACATCTCCACCCGCCTTCCGTCTTTGGTGACCTGCCAGGCATCGTCGGTAAACGGATGATTGCCGTTCGCGATCTGTCCCGCCCCGGCCGAGCTGTAGATCGAACCGTGGCCGAGCGTCGTACCCTGCTGGAAGCCGCAGCGAATACCGGCCTTCTCGCAAAGTTCCTTCATGGGCAGCTGTTTCTTCCAGATGTCGCGAAGAATATCGATGCGCGGACCCGCCCCGGCACGTCCAAACCAAAATTCGTCCACGCTCCCGGGATGCCGCCGATTGATCTCCACGATCTGCCGATAATCGTCCTGCCTCCGCGAGGCGTTCATACGGACGGTAATCAGCGGATGTGCAGGCGCGGCATCCGCCATCATCAGTGACACGGCCAGAACGATAGTCAACATAGCAACTCCTAACTTGTTTACCGATTCAAAAAAGGATTCGACTTCAATTCAGCGGCGATGGTGGTCGAAGGACCGTGACCGGGGATCACCTTCGTGTCCGGCGGCAGCGTCTTCAGCTTGGCAAGCGACTTCATCAGCACCTCCATGTCGCCACCTGGAAGATCGGTGCGACCGACCGATCCGCATAAAAGCGTGTCCCCCGAAAAGAGCATTTTATCCGCGGCAAAATAATACGAAACCCCGCCGGGAGTGTGTCCAGGCGTAGGAATGATCTCCAATCCGGCAATGTCAATCGCATTCACGATGTTCGCTGGCTTGGGTGCCGCGGGATAGTCCGGCGGATAGACATTCATCGGATGCGTGAGCACTGGAACTTCCGAATCGGAAATCACAACCTTCATTTCCGGGAAGCGTTTCTGGAGTCCTGCGATGCCGCCGATGTGATCGAAATGCGCATGCGTAAGCAGGATCGCCGTCGGCACTCCGGCGGCCGTCATCGCGTCCGCCACCGCGTCCGCCTCAGCTCCTGGATCAACCGCGTACGACTTACCGTCGATCGCAAAGACCGAACAATTGACTCCGAAAGCACCAACTTCAAGTATCTTAATTTTCATAACCTTACCCTTGGATCAAGAACCGCGTAAAGCAGATCGGTGGCGAGATTGACGAACTGATAGAGCAGCGCTCCGAGCACCACCACCGTGCGCACTACCGCCATATCGGATGAATGAATCGCGTTGATCGAAACGGAGCCGAGACCGGGAATGCCGAAGAAACTCTCCAACAGTAAAGAGCCGGTGAAGAGCCAGGGAATCGAAAGCGAAACGTAGGTGACAATCGGAATTAGCGCGTTCCTGAGCACATGTCGGAAGAGAATAATCGGACCGGAGAGTCCCTTCGCCCGCGCGGTGAGCACATAAGGACGATAGATCTCGTCCAGAATCGCCGCGCGGAAGAATCGAATGTCGGGGCCAATCGAGGAGAGAATGCCGATCATCACCGGCAGTGCGAGATAGAACCAACTGCGGTAGCCCCAGACCGGAAAGAGTCCCGCCTTGTACGCAAGGAAGTACTGTCCCGCCAGAACCCAGATCACGTAGTTAACGCTCATCAGCACCGTAGAACCGACGAGAATCGCACGGTCAAGGATGCGTCCCCGAGCCGCCGCAGCCACCATCGCCGCCATCAGCGCAAGGATGGTGCCGCCGATGAGAATCGGCACCGTGAGCGAGAGCGAGGGGCCGACTCCGCGCTTCAGCACCTCGACGACCGGCTCCTGATGCTCTACCGAATATCCGAAATCTCCTACCACCACGCCCTTGACGAACGAAGTGAACTGACTGTCGAGCGAGAAGACGAGGGGCTTGTCGTATCCAAAACGGTGATTAAACGCCGCCACCGCTTCGGCGGACGCATTCTTGCCGAGAACGGCCTGCGCAGGAGAACCGCCGACGACATTGAAAAGGAGAAACGCCAAAAGGACGATGCCGAAAGTGTTCGGCACGGTTTCCCAAAGGCGTTTCAGCGCATACTTCAGCATTCGATCGCCTTCGCCAGCAATGCGGTCACCTGGTCAGGATCGCACGCATCGAGGCGCTTGAGCGCGCAGGCCCAGCGGTAGGCGCCGGAGCCGTTGGTGTCGTAGGGACGATCCGAGAAGAGCTTGTCAAAGGCCTCGCGGCGATCGCGGCACATCTGACGAACCGCGGCAAGGCGACGCTTGAAACCGGTGAGATAGGCCTTGGCGAAGTCCGCATAATCGGAAACGAATTCGCGACGGCGGCGAACAACCGCGGCATAGTTGGCGACATAGCTTTCGAACGGACGCTCGTAGTTGATGAAGCTGCCGGCGTGGTCAGTTATCTTAAGCCCGGCAGGCAATCCGTCCGGTCCGATCTGCAGCACCTCGTAGTTCTGATCGAACAGAAGCTCATGCGTGACCGAGCTCTCGCGGCCGACGATCATATCAAGCGCTGCGGCCTCGCCCATCAGAAAGGCGAAGGCCTGGGCGAAGGCGGGATTGTGGAAGCGCGGCGGCGGGACCTTGTCGGACGCGATGCCGGTGATGTAGGAACGGACGAAATACGCGGTGCGCACGGCCGACCCCTCGTACTTGGCATTAGTGCCGTGATAGCGCTCAGTGAAGTGTCCGTACCCCAGTCGCTTCGGAAGATCCATGCCGAGCTGGCGGCACATCAACCGACGGTCGAGAATGAAGTCGGAATACTCGTCCGACTCTACGTATGCGCGCAGCAGATCCTTACCCTCGTCGAGATGTTCGGCGACGCCCCACTTCTGGAAGCGGATCATCTGGATTGCGGTGCGTCCCGACCCTTCGCGGTACTGCATTATATAGACATCACCGCGGCGATTGCCTTCCACCGGATGTCTTGCGAGCGAATTGGCGATGCGCCCGATATTGATGTAATCGACGTCTCCGAAAAGCCGCGTCACGTTGAAGATGAGACTCTTCTCACGCTGGTCGGTGAGCTCGCTGTCGAAGATGACCTGACCGCGATCGATGCGCGCACCCGGCAGCCATTCGATCTGACGGTAGAACTCTGGAGCGATGCCGGCGATGAGTTCCTGCTCCTCCGCGGCAGTTTCGTTCGGACCGCGCGTCAGCGCATGGCACATCTCATTTCGCCATTCGTAGTTGGTAACCTTCTCCTCGCGAAGCTCCGGCGGCAGCGCCATGCGCCATTCCGTCTCGACCTTCTCGACCGCGCGACGAAGCTCAGCGGGCGTCAGCTCGTCCACCGCAATCATCTTGAGTCCCTTACGGATCTCAATCGGCGCGCACGGCGGGAAGACATCGACTTCGGGATGCCCGAGACGATTGAACTTGTTGAGTCCGTTCACCACCTCTCGCACCTGACGCACATACGACTCGTCATCGAGCTTCGAGACCTCCTCGTATCCGGACGCAGTGATGTACCTCGTGCCGGTCGCGCGGTTGTAGTAGTAGATCGGCTTCTCGCAGATCGGCACCTTCGACTTCTCAATGAGCTCGGCCATATCCTCCTGCGAAATCGGCTGGCGCGCCATACGCCAGTTCTCACCGCGCTCGCGAAGCGCGGTGCGCACCTTGAGCGAACTCGTGTTCAAATAGCGGATAGCCCGCTTCGGGACGATCTTCTGCAGTTCATCGTCCGCACGGAACGCAAGATCCATGCGCTCGGGATCGGGACGTATCAGCACCAGATCCTCGGTGAAGATGAGGTCGACGGACTCGGCAAGTTCCTGATCCTCTTCGGTAGGCGTCAGCGCGGCGACTCCGGCCTTCGCCCTTTCGGCATTGAGATCCTCGATCCACATCATGCGCTGCATCGCATGAATGCCGCGCTTGGTCACCAATCCGGGGGTCTTGAAAAACATCGTGCCGATGCGGCTCAACTGCCGCCCCTCGGCATCCTTCGCAAAAATCTTTTCTCCTATCAGTTTCATGAGCAATATTATACCATAAATTCGAATTGGAACAGGTTCGCCATCCGCACGGAATCAACGGCCGCGGCGGAAGAAGTAGAGCGGTGTGCAGCTCCAGGCGTGGCAGTAGCTCGCGACGAGATGATTTCCGCAGGAATTCGCGAAATCATTGCCGGGCACGAAGCACTCCCAGAAGGTGTCCGCCCCCTTCTTAACCATTCCACCCCAATACTCGCGCAGCCGCTTCTCCGCTTCGTCCGCCAGCCCCGCGGCATACAGCGCCTCGATGAAATAATGATACCCGTAGGGCGAGATGTGACGATCGACATCGTTCGAGGCCATCACCGCCTTGAGACAGCGCTGACGGCGGTCGCCTTCCGCAATGCCGGAAATCACCATCCACGCCTGCGTCATCTCGGAGGCGCGCTCGCGCCAGGGACTTACGAAGATTCCGCGATCTTCCTTCCACATCCGTTCGCGCGCGGCACCCGTCATCATTTCTGCCGCCTTGCGCGCCCACTCGACTTCCTTTTCGCGTCCGAGCCGCGCGGCGAGTTCGCAGAAGCGCTTGAGTCCGTAAACGATCACCCCCTGCTCCGCAGCCAGCGGCTCGGGTTGTCCGTGATCGATGAGATTCCACCACTTGTTCTTCGGCAGCATGAAGCCGTCGCTACCGACCGCACCGAGCACGAGCGCCATCTGCTGGACGCAGGCCGGCCACAGATCTTCGGCGACTTTCCTTTCTCCGCTCGCCTCGAGAAACTCGAGCACGACGGTCGGGAAGAGCGCGGTGTAATCGAGAATCGCACAACCGCCGCGCTTCGGAAACGGCTGTTCGTAGGCATCGGTGCTGACGCGCCCGTCCTTGTCCGTCGCCGTCCCCGCAAGGAGATAGATCGAACGCCGCACGATGTCCATATTACGATACGAGACGTAGTTCGAAAGCGCCTGCAACCGCAAGTCGCCGAGCCAGAGCCGGCGGTCGCGCTTCGGACCGTCCTCGAGCATCGTCTGCATGCAGTCACGCAGCGTATTAAGCGCCACACGGTCGATCTTCTCCGCCTCGGCATCCGGCGCCTTCCACTTGAGAAGCCGCGATTCGTCCGCCGAGGTCTCGGCGATCGCCGAAATGTCGGAGAACCTCACGTTGTTGGCGGACAGCACCTCGATCTTCAGATAACGGAACGCATAGCGCCGCGGCAGATCGTAGACCATCGGCGTGAAATCGAGATTTACGATCTCGTCCTGAAACCAGGCGCGGCTCAAGCCCTTCCACTCCTTCGGCAGCTCCTCGATCATCTCGTTCGGCACTTCCGCCATCACGAGTTTGAGACGCAGTGGGGCGTCATTCGGACCATAGGAGTCGCGAATCGCAAGTCGGAGGCGTCCGACCAGGTGCTCACCGAAATCAAGATAATAGACATCGTCCTTCCTGAGATGTCGTCCGATGAGCTTGTCGATACCGCCGACAGGGACGCTCTTCAGTCCCTGAAAACCCTTCGCATCCTTCTCTGCTCGAATGAGTCCAACCGGCTTGATCTCGCGATGATGGAGCTTCGGCTTCGAAGCTTCGGACGCCGCCACCCAGCGCTCGCGCCGCGCGAGCGTCTCAGCGAGGTTCGCGGCAAAATATTCCTGGGAAACGCCGAGCCGATCAATGATCGACCCGGCTCCGAGCGCCAGCGGTAGAATGGCAACGGCAACGAAAGAAAAGGTCTTCATGGCAATGAAACAATATCTCACATATCCTTCACGATGCGCACCTCGAAGCGTCCGAGCTCGTAATGACGCTTGCCGACGAGCGGCAGATCGATGTCGACGGCGACTGGCTTTTCGGCGGTGTTGACGATGATCGCGAAGAGTCGTCCGTCAACGGTCTTCGACCACCATTCGACAATCGACTTGCCGTCCCTCGCGCGACCGGTCGTGACGGGACCTTCCGCGGCGATGATGGGACGCAGCGCGATGATTTCGCGATTGACCTTGTTGAGATCTGCCCACGCCTGCGGAACCTGCGCCGCGGTGACGTAATCCTTGCAATCGCGCGCGAACCACCACCACCAGATGCCGTTCGTCTCCTTGACGATCGCGAGATGGGCGCAGGCGCGGAACCAGTCGTAGTCGCGTTGGAACTTCGTCTTGAGCGGATCCACCTTCTCCTTGCGGCGGATCGCGCCCGTCTGATTGCCGTCATTGCAGTTGAGGAGCGTGGTGATCGGCGAGTTGCAGCCGATGAACTTGCGCTGCGAATCGATGAGCGAAATGACGTCGGCCGGCTTGCCGTACGCCTGAGACCAGTGGGTGTCCCACGTCCGGCGGTGCTCGCCCATGTTGCGGTCCCAGGTGGACATCACGACGGGATGGTACGGGTCGAGCGCACGCACGATGTCCGCATGGGTGACGAGCACGTCGGGCGAAACGAACTGATTGAAGATCTCCGGCTCGTCGAAGAGATACCAGCAGAAGATCGCGGGATGATCCGCAAGGCGTCCCACGCGGCGCGCGGTGTGGGCGAAGTTGCCCTGCTTGATGCCCTCCGTCTTCCAGTTGCCGCGGTCGAAGCCGATGAACGCACGAAGTCCGTCATGCGCCCAGCACTCGTCCAGATACTTGCGGCACTGCACATCGTCCTGATTGCCTTCCCACTTGTAGGTATGCACGACATCGTATCCGCACTGGCGCACCTCGGTCATGTACTTCGGACTCACCTCGTAGATGCCGAGCGGGAAGATCCGCTTGCCCTTCTCGTGGAACATTCCGTCCGCCCCGGTGATGACCGCATTCTCCGGCTTGGGCGAATTGAGGAAGTAGAACGGACACTCCGCGCTGTTGCCGCTGGCATCACTGACCTTGATCACGCCTTCGGTGAAACCCTTCGGCCAGCCCGCGGCGGGCGCGGCGAAGCGGCAGCGATATTCGCCATTACCGAGTTCGGTGCACACGCCGGCAACTCCGAGGAACTCCGCCTTCGGCACGCCGTTCGCCTCGCGGATACGGACGCTGAACGCGGCCTTCGCGTCGATGACACGCTTGGCCCTGGTCAGAAGTTGCGGAGCAAGCATATCCTTGTCCTTAGTTGACTCGCTGACCGTGAAGCTCCAGGCCTCGTTCTTGTCCTGCCCTACCGAGTAGGCCGTCCAGAACCACTTGCCAGGCGCGAGCGGTTTCTCAAGCTGATAGTCATAGAATCCACCGGCATCATAGACGATGGTATTTTCCTTCGGGAAGTCGGGACTCCGCGAAATCGCCACCGAGAAGCGCCGCGCGCCGGGACGATACTTCCAACTGAACTTGGGCGTGTTCGTCATCAGTGAAGCGCCGTTCGCCGGCTCGACCTTCACAGTCGGCACCATGCACTTGAAGAACCTGACGTCATCGAACCACGCCTTGCCGCTACCGCGGAGCGCGAGATAGATCGTCGCATAACCGGCATCCGGCGGCGCCTTGAGCTGGTCGGCGCGCACCTTCGTCCATTCCTTGGTGCCGTAGAAATTACCGACATACTGTCCGCCGGAGATCCACTTCTTGTCACTATTACACCACTCGACGATGAGCGTAGCGCCGCACGAGCCCTGTTGGATGCGGTCATCGGCCTTGACGTTGTCGGTGCGGATGAAGCACTCCGCTCCGTACTCCGCGCCCGCCTCGACCGGCACCAGCCGAGTGAGATACACGTACCGAGCATCCACCTTGGTCATGTCGATGAGCGCACACGCCTTACCAGAGTGAGGATTCTCCGTAACCACCGACATGTTAGGCATGAACGACCATCCGGTCTTGCCCTCTTCGAATCCTGGATTCGATATCTCCACGGGAACTTCGACGCACTTCGATTCAGCAACCGCAACAACGCCAACGAGAGCAGCAGCCAACGCCACCGCATTTTTCACACACTTCATATTGACTCCTTATTGATTAACGAATGACAACGACCGACGTAAACCGGCGGCGCACGACTAACAGCTTGGTGGCCGGATCGTACTGCACGAAAACCTGCTTCGGATTCGCCCCGACGACCTCGAACGTGACGCCCGAGGCGACGACCGACGGCTCGAGATTCTCGAGAATCTTCTGGGTGGACTTCATCTTCGCGGCGATCGCCGAGACATCCACCTTGATCGTGCCCGAAACCTTGCTGATCGAGGAGCCGTCCGCTACGGTCTCCGCCGCCTTGAGCGTCGTGCCGATGAGCTGGAGCGCTTCAATCGCCGGAAGTTCCGCACCGAGATCGTATACGACACCCTCACCGTAACGTACCACACCCTCAACCGTGCCCGCGCCCGCGAGCGTGACCCCGCTCTTCATCGTGTACGGATTGATCGCGTTGGACGGCAACCGGAGCGTCGCGCCCGCGGCAATCGTGATGTTGGTAGCCGAAAGTCCCGCCGCCGTGACCTTATCGAAGTTCATCGGCATCTGACCGGAAAGCTTGAAGCCGTACTTTGCCGCGTAGTATGTGCAGAGGGACGTCGTCTCGTCCAGCGAAAGCGGACGCTTGTAGACACGCGCTGCGAGGATTTCGCCCTCGAAGAAGCCGAGGTCGGTATCGTGCGTGACGACACCGAAAAGCAGCGGATACTGCGTAGCGCTCGTCAGCGTATTCGCCGCGGACGTGCCGCTTGATATCTTAACTCCGTCGACCATCCAGATGTACGATCCGTTCGTGCCGTCACGCGAGAGTACCGCCACATGCGGCAGATTGTCGTAAAGATGGAATGGACGAAGCGAGTCGACGTAATAGTTAGATCCGTAGCCCCACGCCGGCTGCAGCGAGCCGTGGTGATGCCAGGTGATGCCGCAGTCGTGGGTCGCGTAGTTATAGGTGCGCATACCAAAGATACCGTCGCCGCCGGTCGCGACCGAGCCGCCGTAGGTGCCGTCGCCCGGGGTGTCGCGATCCGCCGAACGGAAGACGACAGCCAGCGAGAAGTCCTTCGCTCCGAGCAGCGGATTGACAACGGGATTCGAAGCACCGCCGACTCCGAGCGAGGTCTTGACGGTGCGGGAGAACTTGAGCGAGGAGTGCCCGCCAACCGCATTCTTCACGAGCGACGGACCCTTGGTAGCGAACTTGCTGCCCTCACTCTTGCGCGCAACGGCGGTGGTGCCGTCCCTCGTCTTCCACTCCGTGATCTCAGCGCCATCCTCGTTCGCCTCCGCCAGATCATCGGCACACCAATCGTAGCCAGTCGGCGCGGGATCTGCCGGAACCGCCGTGCTCGAAAGATTGCCGCCAACCGCCGAGAAGCGCATGACGCCGCCATCATTGACACCATACTTCCTCGACAAGGTTGAACCGAGGCGATAGCTCTCCTCGTTGTTGAGCGCACGATTCGGATAAATGCGCAATTCGGCAATGCGGGTGTCGGAACATATCTGATTGACGTGCGTGTAGGCAGTTTCCTTCACGCCGCCGAGATAGAAATCCTTTCCGAACCAGCGCCGCATCTTGGCGGGCGTAGTGGCGGTTTCATAGAAATAATTGGTCCTGAAGCCGTCCGCATAAATGTTCACGCGATTACCAGCATACGACAGGATCGCAACGTGCGAGCGGTTGTCGTTCATGTTGTAGTCCATTTCCGAGAACATCTGACGTCGCGTACCGTCTATGATCGCGCCGAACACGAAGCGCGGCGTCTTGGAATAATTGCTATCACGGACATGGGACATCGTGATCGTGGAATCATTCCAATGTCCGAGAATGGACGAGCAGTACTGGAACGACCAGGAGCTGTTCTCGGCGCAGGTCCAGTTGCCCTTGTTGGATCGATAGACGAGCGCAATCGTGAAGTTGGTCGCGCCGTTGAGCGGACTCGATGCCGCCGGGATGGCGAGGTAGTTGTAATGGATGTACATCGACTTATGACCGGCGAAGGCGGTGTCGTTCGTGATGGTAACCTTGTCACGAATGGCAACAGTTGAACCAGACGGCGTCTCCTGGCGAAGGAACGTGCAGGACCCGTCGGTGCTGACGAGATTCTCAACCGCACCGCCCTCGACAAAGCCGTTCTTCTCTGCGATGTCGTCTCCGGACCAGATGAGCGCGCCCGTATCGTCCGTCGTAGCGGGCGCGACACCGGCGATTGAAAGCGTACCCGAGTCCACCTTCAGCTTGCCGCGGAAGTCGGTTGCATCCTGAATCGTGAGCAGTCCCGATCCGGTCTTGCGCAACGTGCCCTCGCCGAAGACCGGCGCGACCTGCGTGTATTGGTTGGTGTTCTCAAAGGTGAAGGTGTCTGCGGACGACGGCAACGTCCAGATCATGCGTCCGACCTGCTCGGACTGCGGAGCGAAGGTGCCGCCGGAGAACTTCACGGAATAAGCGGAGTTGGTCGCTGTCTTGCACCAGGTCGCGGCGTTAGACCAACCTCCGGCACCGAGCTCGAAGCGTCCACCCTTGAGCTCAAACACACCATAGCCATTGTTCTGTACGAGGGCACCAGTGCCACCAAGGCAATCCTTATCTGAGCTCCAAAGAATCTTGTACGCTTTGGTAGTACCGTTCGTCTGAGTGAAGACGCCTGGCGAATCCGAACCCTGTCCAGAGCGTCCGGGAATGCACAGCGCACGCTGTTGTTCGACACGCACGTTACCGATGTCGAGCGTGCCGCCGCCCATGATGTATTCGGAACACGCATAAGAAGGCGTCTGATTGCCGGCACCGATCTGGATCTGTCCGACGCTGACCGTGCCGCCGGTCTGGACGAATCGCGCTGGCTGACTGCGCACGTTGTAGTACATACCAAGGAAGATCTGACGAGCGGCGAGTTCACCGCCTTCCATGTAATACGCCGCGGTAGCACCACCCCAGCCGTATCCCGTCGGAGAATAGGCGTGATAGTCACCGATGAACGGTCCCCATTGCGAGGTGCCATCATAATATCCACCCGTCTGACGGACATAGCCGCATTCAATCGAAAAGCCCACGCCGCCGGGACGGAAATAGCCGTCATCGATAACGAGTCTGCCGAAACCCTTCGTGGTCGGAGTCGAATCGCGGCGCACCCATTCGGTGTTCGGATCCCACGCGCCGTTGATGTACCTCTTGCCGGGGAAGAGCGTCGAGAACGCGACTTCGACATTGCCGGTTATCATGAAATACAACCGAGAATCGGGAATCGGAGTGATCTGGGTCTCGAAGGTGTTGCAAAACGCACCTATCTCGTAGTACTTGATCTTGACGAAGGAAATCACCTTGCCGCCGTAATTCGGCGGTTCACGGAAATGGAGATAGTCCGCGTTCCTGAACGTCAAGTCGGAATTGCCGGAAATCGTACTGTACGAATTGATCGTGCCGCCGCCGAAGTTCCAGGTCTGCGCGGTAGACGTTCCGAGTTTCGCCTTGATATCGAGACCACCGGTCGAATCGAGCGTGAGGCCGCCCGCACCAAGCGTGAGCGTTCCCGCTCCGGAAATCGTCACCTTCGTGGAGACGCCGGTAAACTTGAGACCTCCGATCGACGCGGCAGATCCGATCGTATAGGCCGCGCCGTGGGTGGCGACACTGACGACACCAGTTACGCCCGCACCCGGCAACGCGCCGCCGTCCCAGTTTGAGGCCTTCGAAAGGTCTCCGTCTCCACCGGCATTGGTAAAGGCAATCTCCGCGGCAAACGCCACCGAAACCGCCATCACACCAATGATGAACGCATAAAGTTTTCCACTCTTCATAACGACAATCTTTCCTTGAAGAAAGTTATAGTTATGGATATTATACCAAAAACCCCACTGCCTGTGTGGGAAAATGCAGGCGTGTCGCATTTGA
>DCIL01000079.1 GCA_002315875.1 Verrucomicrobia bacterium UBA1727
CCGCATACTCGTCTTCCGTCAGGCCCTTTTCGGCATAGCGACTGCGGAGATACGCTTTCAGATCCGCTTCAAGAATCGCGGCATCAACTCGACGAGCGACCTCCGGCCCGAACTTCGGCGTCCAACCAGCCTGTTGAAGCTTCTCAACAAACGCCTGCTCGTAGAATTGCTTGCTCATGTTTGCCGTTCCTTCAGCCCTTCGACGACGATATCGCCCATCTGGTGGCAGCGCTCGTAAAGCTCGGCCTTGGTCGGCTCGCGCGCCATCGCCGGCCAAAGCGAAATGAAGAGCATTCGCCCTTCGGCGCAGAACTTCTCGTATTGGCGCCCCGGGTGCCACCGCTCGCCGAAGCCCTCGGGCGAAAGAACGACCCACCGCCCGCCCGCGAGGCCGAGCGCGTGGCCGCAGGCCTTTTCGCAAGGGCTCATGAAGGTCGAAACGCCCGCGCCGCCCGGCCCGAGGCGCGAAGCACGCGCGAGCGCGACGTTCCACTCCTCTCCGCCTTCGGCCCACTTGCGCGAGCAGCGAAACGGCTCAAGTACCGGCAGCTCCAACAGCGCCGCATTGCCGTAGCCATACCACTTGCGGCCGAGAAACTCGATCTCGTTGACGCAGCGGAAATACTCGCGATGCGCACGGCGAAGAAAGCTACGCGCCGGATTTTCGCGAATGTAGCGCGTAAACGTCGCGAGCTGGCCGTCGCATTTGACGATCCAATCGTGCCAATCGGCGAAGAAGACGGGAGCAAAACTCTTAGTTTCGCCGCGCGCCTTTTCAACTACGAGTTTCGCCCTTTCTTCGCCGGTTTTCGCGCAAACCTCCCAATACGCCTGCGAGAGCGCCGCCTTGAGCCCCTCAACATAAAAACTGAGAGTTTTACCACCCGCGCTCGTAAAACTAAGCGTCTTGCTCTCGACCTCGCCCGCGAGCTTGATCAAAAGGTGAACATGATCGGGCATCACCGAAAAACACTCGATCGGACAAAGCCCCGCAAAGCGCTCATGAAACCCGCGAATGACATGAACGAACGCCTTCGTGATCGCACTCATCTCGCAACGCCCGGGCGCGACAATCGCCGACAACGGCGTCAGCCCCTCAAGCCGCCGCAGCGTAACCATATAGTAATACGGCCGCGTATAATCGAAATCTGGAAGTCGAATGCCCATTTCCCCCTATCGACCATTCACAAGGATTGCGTTTCGACAACGTGAAAGAGATTTTAGACACACTGTGTCTAAAATCATTGAAGCGCTGTCGTTCCGTTTCATCACGCAACCTCCTTTACAACGTGCTGAATGAGCGCGGGGCAGATCTCGCGGCTCAAACGGTCGGCTTCTGCCGCGATCTTCTTCGCCTCGTTCGCGCACCGATAGACATCGACAATCGCTTGCTGAACCTCCAGCGGCGGAAGCGGAATCTTCACGCGGCACATATCAGCCCAATCAAACGTCTCGCGAGCGCTCCCCCACGAATTGAACCTCGCGTAGCGATCTGACTCTTTGCGCCCCCACCACAAATACAAGTAATCCGCCAACATCTTCTTCCCGTCAACCTTAAAGACTTCGTTGACGGAGGTCACGACAATCGGCTCGTCGAAGTGATTCACTGCAATGCACAGACACTTTTCGTTGCCAGTAGTCTGCACAAAACTCACTTGGCCGGGCCTTACAATCTTATATCCTTGTAGCTGCGACTTATCAACCTTCGCATTGGTGTCCTTAAACTCCTTCGTGACCGAGACGCTTTTGACTACCGAAATCTTGCGATCAGAGTTTCTTTCGTCTACTCGCTCGATCATCGGCCCGATCTCTACCATCGGATACTTCCGCTTGCACTCTTGGAGATAGCTGCGGCAGAGGGCGAGGAGCGGCTCGGCCAGCTGCTCGTTCTGCTCCTTCATCTTCCGCAACCCCTGCCACGCCTCAACCGCCTTCTTCTGCTCGGCGATTGGTGGGACAGGAATCGGAACCCGCTCCATCGCATCAATCCAAAAATACTCACGTGCACTACCCCAGTTCTTAAAACCAACGTATCTCGCAAACTCTTCTCGCGCAAAATACATCTGAAGATATTCAGGCATCAGTTCCTTGCGCTTCTGATCTTGTATGCGAAACACTTCATAAAGCGTCGACACAATGCATGCCTCGCCGTCAAACTTGGCAATTGATCCAATATCCAAACGGGCAGGGTTGTAAGCAAAATAGTCCTTGTGTACAACTTTGTAAGGACGAAAGTCAATTCCAACCGTATTCGCCCTTGACTCGCAAAACTGTTGTTGGTTGTTTACTCCACGCAAATTTTCAACAGTAAACGATCCTGACTCATTTCGCTCCGTACATTCCTCGATGTACTCCCCCAGCTTATGCCACTCGACGCTCATTTGGCGCGGCCTTTCGACTTGGCTGCCGCGAGGGCGAGGAGCTTCTGTTCTTTTTCGTACTTTGCCTGCTCTTCACGAATGATGCTGGCCAACTTGTCCTTCGACGGAATGATTGCGCTGTAGCGACGCGCAAAGATCTGCCGTTGCTCCGCCTCGGGCAGCGTCATCTCCACCAGTGCCTTGTTGTCATCGCTACACAGGAGGATGCCGATTGTCGGATTCTCGTCCGGCTGTTTGACCATGCGGTCATAGTAATGCACGTATGTCTGCATCTGTCCGAGATCCTTGTGCGAAACGGCCCCGATCTTCAGGTCGATCACGAAAAAACAGCGCAGCAGACGATTGTAAAAAACAAGGTCAGCGTAGAAATGCTTGTCGCCAAAGCTCAACCGCACCTGACGTCCGCCAAAGAAGAACCCGTTGCCCAGCTCCAACATGAATTCCTGGATGTGGTCGATGATGCGCTTCTCCAGCTCAGACTCGGAGTAATCCGGACGCTCGGGCAACCCCAGGAAATCAAGCACAAACGGATCCTTCAAAACGTCATCAGCAGAAACAGGTTTCCTGTTACGGCGAAGATAGGCCAGCAACTTCTGCTTATCCTTCCCCTTGGCTACCGCCAACCGCTGATAAAGCTGTTTCCGCATCTGGCATTGCAAATCGGTCGTACTCCAGCCGTTCCCCTCGGCCTCCATCTCATAGAAATAGCGCTCCTGCAGGTCATCGATACGCATCAAAATCAAATAATGTGTCCAGCTCAGAACGAAATTTGGAGACAGGGGCAATCCGGTTGGCGTTCGAATTTGGCAAGAGGTTGTTGCCAAATCTTTTTCTTTCCCTTTTTTGCCATCTGAAATGTCCAATACTGGCTTTTCGGATTCGGCAATAAGTTCTTTCCGAATTTCATCTGTAGAGTACTCGACGTAAAACTTGCGAATATTCCTCAGAGAACGCGCACCCCACCCCTTGCCATAACGAGCCGTCAATCTTGCAGAAAGTTCCTCGATGATCTTCTCGCCATATCCGGCGCGACGCTTGCCGCCTTGCTCTTCTTCGACGATCTGGCGTCCGATCTCGTAATTGGTATAGACCTGCGCGAGGTTCGCCGCAGAGGCGACCTTCTGCCGCGCCGATTCGATCAGCGCGATTACCCGCTCGGAGAGACTTGCTTTCCTGACTGCATTCTTCATCGTCCGCCTCCTCCATAGCCGAGCTTCTTCAATGCCTTGACGAGCGTGAGACCGTTCTCGACCTGACGCTCGACGAGCGCGGCACTTTGTGCGCCGATGGTCTTGAGCGCCGTCTTGTAGTCAAGCTCGGTATCACGGTCAACGAACTCGATGTAGCGCGAGGGGACGAGCGAGTAATTCCGTTCGGCCAGCTCCTTCTTCGTCGCCGAGTAGAAGAGTTCCGGCGTCGCGCCGATCTTCTTCTGCTGCCAATCGTGATAGATCTTCGTGGCGGCAGCGATCTGTTCCGGCGTGAGCTTGACGTATTTCTTCTCGTAGATCGTCTCGTTCCACGTCCGGAGATCCATAAACAGCACCTCGCCCGTGCGGTCACGGAGCTTGCGGTCGTGATAGACGCCGCCTTTCTTGTTCTGATTGAGAATCCAGAGCGTCACGGAGATATCCGTCGAATAGAACATCTCACGCGGGAGGACGATGATCGCCTCGACCTTGTCGTTCTCGATGAGCTGCCTACGGATGTTGAGCGTATCCTCGTCATCAAGCGCTCCGTTCGCGAGAAGGAAGCCACCGACGCCGTCCGTCGGATTGAGTTTGGAGAGGATGTGCAGAATCCAGCCGTAGTTCGCATTGGACGTCGGCGGCACGTCGTAGCCGTCCCAACGCGGGTCTTTCAGAAGCTCGTCTTCCGCGCGCCACTTCTTCAGGTTGAACGGCGGATTCGTCATCACGTAGTCCACCTTGAGATCAGGATGCTGATCCTTCGTGAAGCT
>DCIL01000069.1:0-2640 GCA_002315875.1 Verrucomicrobia bacterium UBA1727
TCAACTCAATCCCAAGGTGAAACCTTACGCAATGCATTTACGTTCCATTTCTCTTTTGAAGACATCGGGCTTGTAGCTCAGTTGGTTAGAGCGCGTCCCTGATAAGGACGAGGTCACAAGTTCGATTCTTGTCAGGCCCACCACCGTTTTCAATTTCCCTTTTAGGGGGTATAACTCAGTTGGTAGAGTGGCTGCTTTGCAAGCAGCATGTCGCCGGTTCGAATCCGACTACCTCCACCATTCTTGCTTGCATGGATAGCCGTCGTTTTGATATAATACGCGGCCAATGTTCGGATTCCTTAAGAAGAAGAAAAACGCGCCGGTCGTATACACGCGTCCGGAGCATTGCATTTCCCGAAAGAACATTGATCCCGATGCTTTGAAGGTGCTTTATCGCCTCTCCGCGCTTGGCTTTACCGCCTATCTGGTCGGGGGTGGGGTGCGTGATCTGCTGATGGGTCGCAAGCCCAAGGATTTCGATGTCGGAACGAGTGCGAAACCGAACGAAGTGAAGCATGCCTTCCGCAACTGTTTTCTGATCGGCCGTCGTTTCCGCCTTGCCCATGTCCGCTTCGGCGAGAAGGTGATCGAGACCGCGACATTTCGCAAGAACGCGATGAGTGTCGGCGAGATCATCGAACATGCCGCGGTAGGTCCGCTCGAAGACAATTCCTTCGGCACTCCCGAGACCGATGCGTTCCGCCGCGATTTCACGGTGAACGGTCTATTCTATGATATCAAGGACTTCTCGGTCATCGACTGGGTCGGTGGCATGAAGGACATCGAGAAGAAGATCCTTCGTGCGATCGGCGATCCGAATGTGCGCTTTCAGGAAGATCCGGTGCGGATGATGCGCGCGGTCAAGTTCGCCTCGCGTCTCGGCTTCACGATCGAGAAGAAGACCTGGGGCGCGATGAAGCGTTACCACGCGGCGATCTTGACGGCGGCCGTGCCGCGCGTCTGTGAAGAGGTCTTCCGTCTCTTCCCCTACGGCCATAGTGCCGAGGCGTTCCAGCTCATGTACGAGTGCGGAATGCTCGGCGACCTGTTGCCCGATCTCGCCAAGTTCATCGATCACGACGGGGGGCTTAAGTCCGCGACGTTCAGATATCTCGAGGCGCTCGACAAGTACGAGAAGATGATGAGCGAACGCGGTTTCGAGGTTTCGAACGGCCTCCGCGCCGCGGTGCTGATGACGGCGTGCTGCCGCGCGGCGAAGAAAGAGGGCGCGAGCCGCACGATCATGCAGGGCTTTCATGCGGCGCTCAAGTGTCCGAAGGCGACTTACTTCACGGCGGTGACGCTGCTCGAATCGGTGCGGCGGCTTTCTGCCGATCCGAAGAAGGGCAAGAGCCGTTTCATCTACAACCGCGATTTCCTCGATGCGCTTGATTACAACCGAATCGTCCTCCGTGCGGATGGCGAGAGCGAGGAGACGCTCGACAAGTGGGCGGATTTATACGAAAAGAAAGGAAAAGAAAATGGACCTCAAGAAGAATCCTGAACTCATCCCTCTCATCGAATGGTGGGAAAAAGACGGCAAGTCCACGGTCATCATGCTGCTCGTCGCGGCAATCGCGGTCGGCGGCTGGTACGGATGGAAGGCGCATCGTGCCTCGGTCAAGGCCGCGGCCGCGGATGCGGTGGCGAATGCCTATACGACTGCCGAACTCGAGGAGGCCGCGGCGAAGTTCGCCGGCCAGCCGGTCGCCGGGGCGCTGAAGATCCGCCTCGCCAAGAGCTATTACGATGCCGGCAAGTATCAGGAGGCGCTCGGCTGCTACGAGGCGCTCGCGAAGGATGCTCCCGACGGCTTTGCGGACATCCCCGCGGTCGGTCGTGCGCAGTGCCTGGAGGCGCTGAAGAAGTTCGCCGAGGCGACCAAGGCGTTCGATGATTTCGTCAAGGCGAATCCCGACAGCTATCTCGCGCTCACCGCCAAGCTCGGCGCGGCGCGTTCGCTCGCGCAGGGTGGGGACAAGAAGGCGGCCCTTCAGCGCCTCGAGACGCTTAAGAAAGATGTAAAAGACGATGAGCTTGCGAAGGCTCGTGTCGAGGCGACCGAGACTGCGATCAAGCGGCTGAAATAACAAACGAAAATGAAGCGTGCGGATATTGACAAGGTTCTGATCATCGGTTCCGGTCCGATTGTCATCGGGCAGGCGTGTGAGTTCGATTACTCGGGTACGCAGGCGTGTAAGGCGCTGCGTGCCTGCGGGTACAAGGTAGTACTCGTGAATTCCAATCCCGCGACCATCATGACCGATCCGGTCATGGCGGACGCCACCTACATCGAGCCGCTTAACGAAGCCCGCCTCGAGCAGATCATCGCCAAGGAACGACCTGATGCGATTCTGCCGAATCTCGGCGGACAGACCGGACTCAACCTGTCGATGGAGCTCGCGAAGAAGGGTATCCTCGAGAAGTACGGCGTGAAGATCATCGGTGTCGACATCGACGGCATCGAACGCGGCGAAGACCGCGAGGTCTTCAAACAGACGATGACCGATCTCGGCATCGACGTGCCCAAGTCGGGCATCGTCCATTCCGTCGAGGCCGCGGTCGAACTCGTCGAGAAGACGATCGGATATCCGGTGGTGGTGCGTCCCGCCTATACGATGGGCGGCTCGGGCGGCGGCT
>DCIL01000069.1:2654-2882 GCA_002315875.1 Verrucomicrobia bacterium UBA1727
CTTCTGCTACAACATCGAGGAACTGCGCACGATCTGCGCGCGCGGACTCGACGCCTCGCTTACCCATCAGTGCCTCATCGAGGAGTCGATCAAGGACTGGGAGGAGCTCGAGGTCGAGGTCGTGCGCGATGCGAAGGATCAGATGATCTCGGTGTGCTTCATCGAGAACATCGATGCCGTCGGCGTGCATACGGGCGACAGCTTCTGCGCCGCGCCGTTCCTCACGAT
>DCIL01000069.1:2918-3300 GCA_002315875.1 Verrucomicrobia bacterium UBA1727
TTTCCAAGGAGCTCGAGGAGAAGCTAAAGCGCGATGCGTTCAAGATCGTCTCCAAGGTCGGCGTCATCGGCGGTTGCAACGTCCAGTGGGCGCACGATCCGAAGACCGGGCGCGTGGTGATCATCGAGATCAATCCGCGTACCTCCCGTTCGTCCGCCCTCGCCTCCAAGGCGACGGGCTTCCCGATCGCGCTTGTCTCCGCGAAACTCGCTTCGGGCATGACGCTCGATGAGATGCCTTACTGGCGCGACGGTTCGCTCGAGAAGTACACTCCCGACGGCGATTACATCGTCCTCAAGTTCGCGCGCTGGGCCTTCGAGAAGTTTCGTGCGGTCGAGGATAAGCTCGGCACCCAGATGAAGGCGGTCGGCGAGGTGATGTC
>DCIL01000069.1:3318-3468 GCA_002315875.1 Verrucomicrobia bacterium UBA1727
CCTACAAGGAGACCTTCCAGAAGGCTATTCGCGGACTCGAACGCGGGCGCTGCGGTCTCGGCTTCGTCAAGGATTTCCACGAGCGCTCGCTCGACGAGCTGCTCAAGATGCTCTCGGTGCCGAATTCCGAGCGTCACTTCCAGATGTACG
>DCIL01000069.1:3487-3953 GCA_002315875.1 Verrucomicrobia bacterium UBA1727
AGGCGCTCCGCAAGGGCGCGACCGATGATCAGATCTTCAAGCGCACCGGCGTGAAGGCGTATTTCGTCCAGCAGATGCGCGAGCTCGTCGAGGAGGAAGAACAGATCCTCGCTCACAAGGGCGGCTTCCTGCCTGATGACATGCTCGTCCAGGCGAAGAAGGACGGCTTCTCCGACAAGTACCTCTCCCAGCTGCTCGGAGTTCCCGAGAAGGATATCCGCGCCCAGCGCAAAGGCCTCGGCTGCGTCGAGAAGTGGTTCTCGGTGCCGGTGAGCGGCGTTGAAGGTCAGGCGTATTACTACTCGACCTACAACTGGGATAAGGAAAAAGGAAAAGGGATAGAGGCGAAGCGGGAGAAGGCGTTCGGCGAGGTCGAGATCTCCAAGAATCCGAAGAAGGTGATGATTCTCGGCGGCGGACCCAACCGCATCGGCCAGGGCATTGAGTTCGACTACTGCTGCTGCCA
>DCIL01000027.1 GCA_002315875.1 Verrucomicrobia bacterium UBA1727
AGCGCGGAAACGGGCCCCGGAGACCGAAGCGGGCGTGCCATTGGAAAAGTCTCGGGTGATTTCAGACGGTGCGGAAAATTAATTTGAGGCCGTATTTGCAGGGGTTTGCGAAAAATCGGGATAAGTTATCCCGAAAAGTCCGGGATTAAGGTGGACGCGTTGATTGGATTGTTTGTAGATGGTATAATGCGAGCGATGTATAAGATCATTTCAAGATTATTGCTGTTGGTTTCGCTGTCGATGCTCCTTGGAGGATGCTTCACGTTCTATGGAAACAGTCGCACTCAGAGGGAGCGCATAATAACGCGGTATCGCCAGCATGTCATTCAGCCTGAGGACGGGTTTTGGCTGTCCGCGTTGAAATTCTCGCGCCATTTGTTGGTAGATGTGAGCTCGCTCTTTATTGCTGAGGCATGGTATGCACGTGTTCGCAGGACATACGGTCGGCGAGATCTCTATGATAAGAAAGACACTCCGCCTCCTACCCCGCCGGTTGCGAATACGCCGCCCAGTTGTCGCATCGTTGCGCTTGAGTATGACGATCGGACGCGTTGCGGGCGCATCTCGGTGGAGTCGGTCGACGGACGCTTCGAGTTGGCTCGCCAGTACGCCAGGAACTACATCGAGGCCATGGCGCGAGACAAGAATGTCGCGCTCGTTACCGGAGAGCGTCCGAATGCGGCTACGTTCATGCTCAAAGGTGAGCGAATCGAGAATGCGCGTGTGCTCGTTGTCGATTTCGAGACCTTATGAGGACGGTTGCGGAATCGTTCTCATAGTTTCAGATCGGTTCGCCGCCGCAGTGTCGTTAGCCAGGTGTTGAACTTGAGCGGTGGGCGCTGATTTAAGTCATTGGCAGCGGCGGTTTTTTCGGGATTTCGAAGTCGATCGTCAATGCTCATGAAGATGTCTTTGTCAATGCGGCGCAGGGAGCGAATCCGCCAGACGAAGGCGCGGGACGAAACCCCGAAGTGAAGGGCGAGATCGTCCAACAGCCGGAGGGACCAGTCATCGCTGCCGATGTTGAGCTCGTCGATGATTTCGCGAATCTCGCTCTCGGGCATCAGCAAGGTCGATGCAAAGGCGCGGCAGAACCAGTCCTCCCTTCGAACGGGATTCGTCCCGAGTTCAGTGAAATGTCGGCACCGCAAATACGAGCCGAGTTCGTAGGCAATTTCGTAAAGCTGGTCGGACGGCGGAGAGTTCCGATTTACGCAGATGACCGCATTATCGTAAAGCCGATCGTAGAACGCGAATGCGTTCCTTGTTTTCTCGATGCCGTCCGTAAGAATGATCGGAGGGAGTCCATCGACGGGTATTATTCTGACGTTTCCACGTTCCAGCTTGGGCAACAGTGCGGCAAATGGCAGCGACTGGGCACCGAGCGAGCAGCGAAGCTCTTCGGATGCGATGATGCCGTCATTCGAGTTGGACGCCTTGAGGTTGCCGAGGTTGATGCGACATCCAGTCGGTATGTTGATCTGTCTTTCCAATTCGGCATATTCGTCGAGTATCGGACAGATGAGCTCCTGCAGTTCACGCAGCTTGTCCTCTGGTATTGTATGATCCCTGCAGGTGGAAAGAAGACGATCGACGGACGAAATGCCTCCGGCATTGAACCTTCTCGTTCGTTTTGCACTACTGCGAATGCTGATCAGAATGCCGGGCGTCATACCAAGAGTTTCCTCGATCAGTGACAGTATGTTCTCGCCTGGCAAGTGCTGTCCGGTTTCAATTCTGCACAGTCTTGCTTGATCTATGCCAAGAAAACTGGCGAAGTTCTTCTGATTTAAATTCCGAAGTTGTCGATATTTGACAATTTCCGCGCCAATTGTCTTTGAGGCAACGAGGCTTGCTTTAACGGGCGATTTTGAGGATTTATCTGGCATAATATAGTTATTATATGCGATGTATTATATCATAATTCTTTAATCGGGTGAAGTCCAGTTGGTTGAAAATGACAATTTTTGCGAATATATATTGACTTATATCGCAATTGTTTGGTACAATATCCGCGTCTTTCCGAGGGGAATTATATACTTGATTTCTGTTAACATCACAATTTTAACCGCAGGTCACTTCGTGACACGCAGAGTTGCGGCCGATTCTTTTGCCTTCGCCCCGCGGGATACCGCGGACGGCAAAAGCAATCGCCCGCGCTTTGTGTCAGATTCCATACGTGAACCTTGCGCAAGCGATCTTCGCCGTCCCGCTATTGCGGGGCGAAGGCGAAGTCGGTTGCGCAAAATTCTGCGTATGCCGAAGGCATCTGCGGTAAAAGTTTCAAAGTTAAGTATATAGTTCTTTCCGATAACAAGTAAGGAGATGAAAAAATGAACAAACATAAGGGATTGATGGAGATGCTTGAGAGTGCTGATGGTATTCTTCAGAAGGGCGGGGCGGCATCCGCCAAGCCTGAGGAGAAGCCGATTGTGGAGAATTACTCGCTTGACGGGCTCAATCTCAAGGGCAATGTGCCGCTTGGGAAGATAGTTTCCGCCGTCAGGAGCTTTCGCGATGGAACGCGGCGTCCGGCTGTGGACCGTCCGCGCATGTCGATACTCCTGAGCGGAGTTCCGGGAGGTGGTAAGAGTGCGTTTGCGCGGTATCTCGCGAATGAAGTCGGGGCGAAGCTTCGCAGTTATCGCGCGAGCGATCTGCTGTCCAAATGGATTGGGGAGTCGGAGAAGTCGCTCGCGGCTGCGTTCAATGTCGCGGAGGAGGAGAAGTCCATTCTTTTTCTGGACGAGGTCGACTCCTTCTTGCTGGCCCGCGGCGAATACAGTCGTTCCTGGGAGGTGTCCAACGTGAACGAGTTGCTGCAGCAGATGGAGTCCTTCTCGGGTGTGCTGATCGCGGCGACTAATCTCGTGAGGAACCTTGACTCCGCGGCAATGCGTCGTTTTACCTTCAAGCTTGAGCTCGATTATCTCACGGCCGAGGGCAAGCGGAAGTTCTTCGACCGCTATTTCAGCTCCCCGCTTACCGCCGCCGAAGCCAGGCGACTGGATGCGATAGACAATCTCGCGCCTGGAGATTTCCGCACGGTCAAGGAGCAGCTGTTCTATGTCTGCGAGAACGAGACGAACGCCGAGCGACTCGCCGCGCTCGAGGCGGAGGCGGCCGCGAGGCACGTTAAGGCGAGGATAGGTTTCTGAACAATAAAACAAATAACCAAAGAAAGGATAAGAGAAATGAAATTCAACGAAGAGAACATGCAGGTGGAGACGGATTCGTATATGAAGGACGAGTTCTGGCGCGACATCTACGAGAATGCGTCCGAGACGGCTAAGAAGCGGCTCCGTGTCGCGTTCTGGGCGAGCCGGCATCTGGACGAGAAGGAGGATCTCGACAAGTACCGCGAGTATCGCGAACAGGTGGAGTCCGAAATGACATACGATGACGCGGCGTATCTCGCCGAACGCTTTCCCACGGGAGCAGGCAAGGACCACTATGCCAAACTGCGTGACCGGCTTGAGCTTATGCCGCTGAGGTCGAAGGAGAAGTTGGACGAGGCGTGTGCAATTATGCTGGAACATGCGTCCGACTACGATCGTCGAATCTTTGAGAAGACACAGGCGGAGCTGCTGCAGTGTCATGATGCGTTGGTGAGATACGAATGGCTCTGGGGCGCCGTCGGGGGCAATGGCGAGGATGCCGAGTGGCTGGGGGACACCTTTGATCACGGACATGGCGTCGAGCCCGACGAGGAGCTGGCGTACTACTGGTTCAAGCGCGGGGCGATGAGCGGACATGCCGATTGCTGTTGCCGTCTGGCGGCGATGTACGAGAACGAGGAGGGCCTGCGTTTCGACATCGCACGGGCGCTCTTTTGGTTTCGCGAGGCGCTGCGTCGCAATTCGGTGGAGGCGAAGATCGACCTCGGTGCGCGGTTTACGACATACGAGAGTGCGGCGTGGGGGAAGATGCGGAATCCCGAACTCGGATTCGAGATGCTGAAAAGTGCGTACGGAAAGGGCAAAATGCGTGCTGCGTTTTATATTGGCAAGTGCTACGAATTTGGAGCCGGCGTCACCCGTTCGTATGTTCATGCGATGCGATACTACCGCGCGGCGAAGAATGAAGACATATGGGGCGCGGACGAGGCCTACGAGCGGGTCCGCAAGCTCAGGCGCGAGGAACTCGCGGCGAAGTCCGCCAAAAAGGACGACAAGCAATAATTACGCTCGGTTGCGACGGTATCCTGGGACGGATGTTCTTTGAGCGGCACTGTGTGCTGATTAATCCGTTACGTGGGTATTGGGGATATGTGGGGATATGAAGGCGGGCGGGGCGGCATCGTGAATCTGGACGCAGGAATGCGGTAGATTGTCGTTTGGTTATCTCGGGTAAGCGGGCGCGTAAGATTGGTATGGTCTTGCGCGCTTTTCTTTGTGGGAGGCGATTATGACTAACAACGCACAAGCACCGCCGCAAGAGTGATTATTGGTCGCACTTGGCCTTAACTGCGCTACTGGCGCTGTCCGTCCTTACCGGATTCGCCCGCGAAAACGGGAAAGCAGATCCGGGGGACGGGCAAAAAATTCAAAGGAAATCAATATGACACGCTATCAGTGCATTCGGGAGATTCTGGATACGTTCGACTACTACGACAAGTATGTCGCGCATCTCGATGCGTGGGATTTGCCGAGCCGTGACAAGCGATACAGCGCGGAGACTAAATTCGGCTCTTCCCGCGTTTTGGGA
>DCIL01000026.1:0-2426 GCA_002315875.1 Verrucomicrobia bacterium UBA1727
TTTGTCGATCGGATGATCTTCAACTACCTGATCGGAAATGCCGATGCGCACGGCAAGAACTCGTCCGTCCTTTATCGTGGACGCACTGGCAAGTCGCTCGCGCCGATTTATGACGTGATGTGTACGGCCGTCTATCGCAATCTTTCCCGTGTCAACGCCATGTCGATCGGCGGAGCGAAGCGATTCGAGGATGTGTCTCGTCAAAGTTTCAGTGCAATGGCCGAAGAGGTTGGGATGCGTCCGCAGTTGATTCTTGGACGTCTTGATGCGATGGCGAAACGTATTCTCGACGCGACGCATCGGCTCGCGAAGGAAATGAACGAAGAATGGCCGAGCGAAGTGTACGCGAAAATCGAAAAGGTCATCGTGGGACAACTGAAGGCCATTGGCTATTTAATGGCAGTGAAATAAACGGTGGTGTAATGAGAAAATCGAAAAAGAAGAGACGGGCGCAGCTGAAGGTTAAGACGGCTGCAAAGCGGGCGAAGAGGAATACTGCGCGGAAGCAGAATGTTCGGGTCAAGTCAGTAGAAGATCGTCTGCTGTGGAAACTTGTGGGCGTTCTACCCGCGGAGCGACGGGCGCCCCCAGTTGCTTACCATAGGCTCTTTGACACAACTTCAAGCGGTAATTTTTGGTATAATATATGAACTATGAATTTATTGTCTTTTTTACTGGCGGCGGAGATCGTGCTGCCAGTTGCGGAAGTCGGTCAGCAGGCCGATGTTCAGTCCTCGGTCTATCCGGGGCGGGTGACGCCCATTGCGAAGGTTGAGGTGGTTCCTCAGGTTTCGGGTGAGATTCTTGAGGTTTGCTTTGAAAACGGCCGTCTGGTCAAGGAAGGGGACGTCCTCTATCGGCTCGATCCGGTCAAGTATGAGGCGGCGGTGAAGAATGCGCAATCTCGTCTTGCGGAGAGCAAGGCGAATGCGTCGTATGCCGAGCTCAGCTACGAGCGGCACAAGAAGCTACTTGAAACGCGTGCGGTTTCGCTGGACGCCGTGGACAATGCGCTTTCTCAGCGTGACAGTTCGCGCGCGGCGCTTGCGGCGGCGCAGGCCGATCTCGTGGCGGCGAAGGATGATCTCAAGCATTGCACGATCACCGCGCCGATCTCCGGCAAGATCGGCTCCACCGCCAAGACCAAGGGCAATTACGTTACCGCGGGGTCGGCTCCGCTCGTCACCATCGTACAGCTCGATCCCATCCGTATCGGCTTCTCCATTTCCAATCGCGAGATCCTCGACCTTACCGGTGGAACGGGCAGGCGGCGCCCCGGTGACATCGCGATTTCGGTGATGCTCGCCAACGGTACCGAGTTCACGGGCGAGGGACAGATCGAGTATACCGAGAATCAGGCGGACGAGAGGACGGACTCGGTGATGCTCTTTGCGAAGTTCGCCAACAAGTCGCTGCGGCTGGTCCCGGGCGGCACGGTGGCGGTCACGCTTTCCTCGAAGCAGGGCGTGATGCGCACGGCGATTCCTCCGACGGCGGTGCTGCAGGATACGCAAGGTCCGTATGTCTGGGTCGTTGGCAAGGACGGCGTCGTGGAGCGCCGCGCCATCGCCCGCGGCGACTTGAGCGGCGATTGGCTTTTCGTGGAGAAGGGGTTGAAGCCCGGCGAGAAAATCGTGGCGGACGGCGCTCATCGCGTCCGTCGTAATGACAAGGTGATTCCTGCGAAGTGAAAAGCATTTCCGAGATTTTTATTCGTCGTCCGAAGCTCGCTTGGGTCGTTTCGATCGTCATCGCACTCTGCGGTGCGATTTGCCTGACGCGCATGGCGGTTGCGGAGTATCCGCAGGTCACGCCGGTCACGATTTTCGTGAGTTGCACCTACACCGGAGCGTCCACCAAGGATCTTCAGGACTCGGTCGGCGTCATCATTGAGGACGAGATCAACGGTGTTGAAGATCTCTGGTACTTCAAGTCGAACTGCAACAACAAGGGACTCTACAACTGCTACTGCGTGTTTCGTCCCGGAACGCCCTCGAACGTGGCGCTGATGAACGTACAGAACGCGGTCAAGCGTGCGGAGCCGAAGCTGCCGACCGAAGTCACGAGCAACGGCGTGGTGGTGAGGAAGCGTCCCGAGGACCGCCTCGTGATGTACTGCTTCATGACCGACGGTCGCGAGATGGATCTGCAGGAGCTGTCCAATTTCGTCGAGAAGCAGATTGCGGACGGCGTTTCGCGCGTGGCGGGCGTGGGACAGGTGGATACTTCCGGCCGCACCTACTCGATGCGCATCTGGCTTGATCCGGTCAAGCTTTCGGGACTCAACATTCCGATCAGTGAGATCAAGGCGGCGATCGAATCGCAGAACATCCAGGCCGCCGCGGGTACGGTCGGCGGCGAATACGCCAACCGCTATCTCACTTTCAAGCTCAATGTCCAAGGGCGCCTCAAGACCAAGGAGGAGT
>DCIL01000026.1:2451-5162 GCA_002315875.1 Verrucomicrobia bacterium UBA1727
GAACATCGTCATCCGCTCGAATCCGACGACGGGTGCGCAGGTGCTGGTGAAGGACGTCGCGCGCGTCGAACTCGGCTGCAAGGGGTATACGGTCCGCTCCCGCTTCAATGAGAGTCCCACGGTCTATCTTGAGATCTACAAGTCGCCGGACGCGAATTCGGTGGTGACGGCCGAGAAGGTCAAGGCCGAGATCGACAAGTGGATCGCCCGTCTGCCGAAGGGGGTCGTCGGCGTGTTGGCGGACGATTCGACGGCCTTCACGCTCGTGTTCCTCAAGGAGACGTTCAAGACGCTCGTCATCGCGCTGCTGCTTGTCGTCGGCATCACCTATCTCTTCCTCCAGGACTGGCGCGCAACCTTCGTGCCGGCGATCGCGATTCCGATTGCGCTGCTCGGTACGTTCGCCTTCCTTTATCCGATGGGCTTCACGTTGAACGTGCTGACGATGTTCGGTCTCATCCTCGTCATCGGTTCGCTGGTGGACGATGCGATCGTGGTGGTGGAGAACTGCCAGTCGCTGATGCTTCGTGAGGGACTTTCCGCGCGCGAGGCGGCCTCGAAGTCGATGCGGCAGATCACGGGCGCGATCATCGCGACCACGTTGGTGACGCTCGCCTGCTATGTGCCGCTGGCGTTCTACTCGGGCATGATCGGCATGATGTACGTGCAGTTCGCGGTTACGATGTGCATCGCGCTCGTCCTTTCGACGGTGGTGGCGATGGTGCTTTCGCCCGTCCTCTGCGCCTACATGCTCAAGCCGCCGCGCGAAAAGCCGCGTAAGATCTTCGCTCCCTTCAATCTCACGCTGGACTGCTCGCGCAAGGGCTATCTCTTCTTCGTCCGCTTCTTCGTACGCCATGCCTTCGTGACCCTGCTCCTCTTTGCGCTGACCGCGCTTTCGCTATGGCTCCTTTCGGGCAAGGTGCCGTCCACCTTCCTGCCGAAGGAGGACCGCGGCTACATTCTGATGTACGGACGGCTCACCGAGGGTCAGACGCTGGAGCGGACGATTGCCGTGTGCGATGAGATCCACGACCGCGCCGCGAAGATTCCCGGTATCATGTCCACCTCGTCCTCCTGCGGCCGCAACGGCATGTGGGGTTCTGGCGAGAACCTGCTCGGCATCACTTTCCGTCTCGAACACTGGGACAAGCGCCTCTCGCCGGAGCTTTCCATTGATGCGATTACCGACAAGCTGAAGGAGGCGGTGAAGGACATCTATCAGCTTGATGCCTACTTTACCCAACCCGCGGCGATCAAGGGCCTCGGCGGCTCCGCGGGCGTGGGCTTCAATTTCGTGACGATCATGGGCTGCGAACAGAACGAACTTCTGGAGGCGGTCGATGATTTCGTCGCCGAGCTGAAGAAGAGTCCGCTCGTCAAGGACGCGGTGCACGGCTTCACCTGCTCCACTCCGCAGATCGAACTCAAGCTCGACCGCCGCAAGGTCGAGATGCTCGGGCTTACGCCGAAGACGGTCTTCTCGACCTTGCAGAACAAGCTCGCCTCCTATTACGTCAATGACTTCAATCTCAAGGGAGGCGTCTATCAGGTCAAGCTCCAGAACGATCCCGACTACCGCGGCGGAATTCAGGACATCCTTTCGATCCGCGTGCCGACGGACAATGGGGACGCGGTGCCGCTCTCTTCGCTCGGTTCGCTCGAATACTTCGGCGGCAGCCGCGAGACGATGAGCTACAACAAGATGCTCGCGGCCTGGTGCGACGTGACGCCGAAGCCGGGGGTGTCGTCCGGCGAACTCATGAAGTACATCGAAAGTTGTCCGAAGCCGAAAGGGTTCGACATCGAGTGGGGTCCGGTGCAGTTGCAGGAGAAGGAGAACGAGGGACGGCTCGCGTGGCTGATGGCGTTCTCGCTTCTGTTCGCGTATCTCTTCCTGGTGGCGCAGTACGAGAGCTGGACGATTCCGATTTCGGTCATGCTCTCGGTGCTCTTCGCCGTGACCGGTGCCTTCCTCGGACTTTATCTCACCAAGAATTCGCTTTCGATCTACGCTCAGCTCGGCTGCGTGATGCTCATCGGACTTTCGGCGAAGAATGCCATTCTGATGGTCGAGTTCGCGAAGCAGGAACGGGCCGCCGGCAAGTCGATCGAGGAGTCCGCGATCCGCGGCGGCGACCTTCGCTACCGCGCGGTGCTGATGACCGCCTGGAGCTTCATCATCGGTGTCGTGCCGCTCGTGCTGGCGAAGTCCGCCGGCGCCGCGGCGATGAAGTCGATCGGCATCTGCACGATGTGCGGCATGCTGCTCTCGACTCTGGTCGGAATCGCCTTCGTGCCTTCGCTTTACGCCTTCTTCCAGCGCCTGCGCGAGGCGGTGCTCAACTTCAGGAACAAAGGAGAAAACAAATGAACCAGACAGTATTCACTCATAACGGATTCCCCAAGGTCGGCATTCGCCCCATCATCGACGGCCGCCGGCGCGGCGTGCGCGAATCGCTCGAGGTCCAGACCATGGACATGGCCAAGGCCGCGGCGAAACTGATTTCGGACAACCTCAGGTATCCCGACGGCACGCCCGTCGAGTGCGTGATCGCCGATACTACGATCGGGGGACGCTTCGAGGCCGCTCAGTGCTCGAATAAGTTCAAGCGCGAGAATGTCGGCGTTTCGCTTTCGGTGACGCCTTGCTGGTGCTACGGCACCGAGACGATGGACGAGGATTCGCAGATTCCGAAGGCCGTCTGGGG
>DCIL01000026.1:5231-5361 GCA_002315875.1 Verrucomicrobia bacterium UBA1727
GCTACGCGCAGCGCGGCATGCCCGCCTACGGCATCTACGGACACGAGGTGCAGAACCGCGACGAGTCCTCTAAGATTCCTGCGGACGTGGCTGAGAAGCTCCTCCGCTTCGCGAAGGCCGGTCTCGCCGT
>DCIL01000026.1:5561-5839 GCA_002315875.1 Verrucomicrobia bacterium UBA1727
CAAGGAAGGCAAGGACTACAATCCCAAGCAGATCCAGAAGTCCCGCGAGCAGAAGGACGCCGATTGGGAATATCTCGTCAAGATGGCGATGATCGCCCGCGACATGATGGTGGGCAATCCCGTCCTGAAGAAGATGGGCTTCGGCGAAGAGGCGGTCGGACGCAATGCGATTGCCGGTGGCTTCCAGGGTCAGCGTCAGTGGACCGACCACTGGCCGAACGGCGATGTGATGGAGACGTTCTGCAATTCTTCGTTCGACTGGACGGGCAAGAAGATGC
>DCIL01000026.1:5962-6233 GCA_002315875.1 Verrucomicrobia bacterium UBA1727
TGCGCACCTACTGGAGCGACGCCGCGGTCAAGCGCGCGACCGGCAAGGGACTCCCGAAGGACGCCAAGCAGGGCATCATCCATCTCCTCAACTCCGGCAGCTGCTGCCTCGACGCGGCGGGTGCGATGAAGGAGAAGGGCAAGAGCGTCTTCAAGAACTGGTGGGATGTCACCGAGAAGGATATCGACGCTACGATGAAGGCGACCAGGTGGGTGCCGGCGGGTGTCGAATACTTCCGCGGCGGCGGTTTCTCGAGCTCGTTCCTCACGCC
>DCIL01000003.1:0-933 GCA_002315875.1 Verrucomicrobia bacterium UBA1727
AAGGTCGAGAAGATGCAGGCGAGCGCCAAGAAGCAGCCTATCAAGACCTGGAGCCGTCGTTCGATGGTGCTTCCGGAGTTCGTGGGCCTGACGTTCGCGATTCACAACGGCCGGCAGCACATGCCGATCTTCATCACCGAAAACATGGTCGGTCACCGTCTCGGAGAGTTCGCTCCCACGCGTACTTTCAAGGGTCACGGCAATTCCGAAAAGAAGTAAGGAGTAATAGACAATGGAAGTTATCGCTATTACCCGCAACGCCCGCATGTCGGCCTTCAAGGGCCGTCCGCTGGCGCGCGCCTGTCAGGGGCTCAAGGCCGCTGAGGCGCTCAAGCTCGTTGAGTTCAGCCCGAAGAAGGCTGCCGTGATCATCAAGAAGACGATCATGAGCGCCGTCGCGAACGCGAAGAACAACAACGGCATCAATGACGCGGCGGATATGACGGTCAAGCTCTGCGTGCTTGACGAGTCCGTCCGGATGCGCCGCTACTGGCCCACGGCCCGCGGCAGCGCTCATCCGATCGCCCGTCGCATGTGCCACTGCAAGGTCGTTCTTACGGACGCCAAGAAGGAGGCTAAGTAATATGGGACAGAAAGTCAATCCGATTGGCTTCCGCATCGGCGTCAACCACGCCTGGGGCAGCCGCTGGTTCGCGCCTAAGAAGACCTTCGGCGCCTACCTCATCGAGGATCAGAAGATCCGCGAGTCGATCAAGAAGGAGCTCGCCGAGGCGGGCATCTCCAAGATCCTCATCGAGCGCTACGCCAACTCCGTCCGTGCGACGATCTTCAGCGCCCGTCCGGGCGTGATCATCGGCCGCAAGGGTGGCGATGTCGAAGCGATTCGCGCCAAGCTCGAGAAGATGACCAAGAAGCAGGTCTATCTCGACATCAAGGAAGTGACCGGGGCCGATGCCGACGCGCAGCTCGTGG
>DCIL01000003.1:1023-1283 GCA_002315875.1 Verrucomicrobia bacterium UBA1727
GGACATGGGCGTCGACGGCATCAAGATCCACGCCGGTGGCCGTATCAACGGGGCGGAAATCGCCCGCGTCGAGTGGTCTCGCGAGGGCAAGGTGCCGCTGCACACGCTCAGGGCGAACATCGACTACGGTTTCGCAGAAGCCAACACCACTGCCGGCAAGATCGGCATCAAGGTCTGGATCTGCAAGAAAGAGGGTTTCCAGGCGCGTCCTCCCCGCGGCGAAGGCCGTGGTCAGCGTCGTGAGCGTGGTGACCGCAAGG
>DCIL01000003.1:1307-1720 GCA_002315875.1 Verrucomicrobia bacterium UBA1727
GTAAGCCATGCCTTTGATGCCCAAGAGAGTTAAGTACCGCAAGGTTTCGAAGGGTAACCGTTCTGGTTACGCGACTTCGGGCTGTGAGCTCGCCTATGGCGAATTCGGCCTGAAGGCGCTTACCCGCGGCCTTCTTACCGCCACGCAGATCGAGGCGTGCCGCGTCGCGATCAACCGTGAAATGAAGCGTAAGGGCAAGCTCTGGATCCGCGTGTTCCCCGACAAGCCCGTCACCCGCAAGCCGATTGAAGTGCGTATGGGTGGAGGAAAGGGTAACCCCGAGTTCTGGGCTGCCGTCATCCTCCCCGGCAAGGTGCTCTTCGAGGTCGGCGGCGTTTCCGAGGAAGTCGCGAAGGAGTGTCTCCGTCTCGCGGCGACCAAGATCGGAATTCACACCAAGTTCATCACCCGCG
>DCIL01000003.1:1734-2075 GCA_002315875.1 Verrucomicrobia bacterium UBA1727
GCGCAGGAGTTAAAATCTAATGAGCGCTGAAACCAACATCCGCGGCGCGCGCAAGGTCCGCAAGGGCGTGGTCGTCAAGAAGTCGGGGTCGAAGACCGTCAAGGTCGCCGTCTCCTACCGTGAGCGTCACCCCGTCTACGGCAAGATCGTCACGCGCACCAAGAACTATCAGGTTCATGACGAGGCCGACACCGCCAAGGCGGGCGACAACGTCACCATCATGGAGACGCGTCCGCTGTCCGCTACCAAGCGGTGGCGCATCGTCGCCAAGTAAAGGGGAAAGACCATGCTACAGGAACTTTCAAACCTCGTCGTGGCGGACAACACCGGTGCCAAGCGCG
>DCIL01000003.1:2140-2596 GCA_002315875.1 Verrucomicrobia bacterium UBA1727
ACCTCGGTGACGTCATCCGCGTCGCGATCAAGGAAGCGAGCCCGACCTCGAACATCAAGAAGGGTTCGGTCGCCACTGCGGTCATCATCCGCACCGGTCAGCCGATCCGTCGCGAAGACGGCTCGATGGTCCACTTCGACCAGAACGCCTGCGTGATCGTCGACTCGAAGCTCAATCCGATCGGCACCCGCGTGTTCGGGCCGGTCGCCCGCGAGCTCCGCGACCGCAATTACATGAAGATCCTCTCGATGGCCCCGGAAGTGGTCTAATTCAAGGAGATACTGAAATGGCTATCGCAAGAATCAAGAAGAACGACACCGTGATCGTCACCTGCGGCAATGACGCGGGCAAGACCGGCACGGTGATGAGCGTGAACCCGAAGAAGGGCATCGCGATCGTGGGCGGCATCAACGTCTACAAGAAGGCGATGCGCCGTACCGAGAAGACGGCCGGCGG
>DCIL01000103.1:0-564 GCA_002315875.1 Verrucomicrobia bacterium UBA1727
GCACTGGAAACTCGCGCGCGCGACTCATTAGTTCCAATCACCTCTTCAAAATTGGGAATAGTGAGCCCCCAACCGCTGCACCAGCTACCAGTAGCACCCGAACCCAATCGAATCGACTTCGTCAAGGCACAGATACGATTGGTTAGCGCCGTATCCGAGAAGAGATGTGCCGCAGGAACATCATCAATGTATTTCGTGACACCGATGTTATATCCGCTCCAGGTCGACTTCTGAAGAAACATCGAAAGCTTGCTGCCAGAAACCTGATTCGGGAACCATGTCTTAGTACGCTGGGGAACGCCATTGCCGGTGGCGCTGCCAGGCGCGGTAGTCGCATCGATTGTCGTCGACCCGTCGAACGTCCAGAACCCAAGCGTCTCGGTATCGGCAAAGGCAACTCCAGCGAAGGCAACTGCCGCCGCCGTAATCGTTCTTCTAATATTCATTACACCCCTCCTTAAATCTCGAACTCGAACTCAATCTCGAACTCAAACTCGAACTACCTCTTACACATCAGTGGAACGGTAGGAAGTCCTTCGGGACGATCGTAAAGTTCGCAATGGC
>DCIL01000103.1:766-931 GCA_002315875.1 Verrucomicrobia bacterium UBA1727
CCATCGCCAGCACGTTGACACCATTACCGGTGATCGCACGAAACGCCGCAGGAACGGACTCGACCACGCCCGCGTGAACACCGGGACACTTCGAGGCCGCGATATGAATGCCCATGCCAGTGCCGCAGAAGATCATCGCCCGCTCGAACTCCTTCTCGGAGATCA
>DCIL01000103.1:1003-4739 GCA_002315875.1 Verrucomicrobia bacterium UBA1727
TTCGGATCGGAATCGGCCTTCACACCGATGTCGGTGACCGTCCACCCCTTCTTTTCGAGATATTCCTTGATCGCTTCCTTGAGCGGATAACCAGCGAAATCCGCCGCCATGAGAATCTGTTTATCCTTGACTGACTTCATATCACCCCTTAATGTTTGATGAAATTGCATGAATTGTATCATAACCAACGCATCAAAGTCAATCCGTTGCCGCGGTTACGGCATTCGACTTTCAGCTTCTCCTACAACACCGCGAACCGCGTTTGCCTATCCGAGTCCAAAAGCGTATAATACGCGGCTAAATTTTAAATCCACAGCTGCCTGACTTCGCCTATATGCTCAAATTCATCTTCTTAGCGCCAATTATTCTTCTCGGAATAGCTGCCGCTTGCCATGCGAGTGCCTATCTGCACGGAGATGCTCGCCGCCATCTGCCGCGTTTCTGGACCTTCTTCGTCCTGACCGTCATCGCCATGATCGGCGTGGTGCTATCCCCTGGGAAACTGACCTTCCTGTTGTCCTGGGAAGCCATGGGACTCGCTTCCGCCGGACTGGTTGCGTTTGAGAATACCGAAAAGTCGGTTCGCAAGGCAACATGGATCTACCTTCTCGCCTGCCATGCAGGCGCCTGTGCCCTGATGATTTGCGGCGTCTTTCTGATGCGTCCCGACTGCTGTCTGGCCGCCTTTATCTGTGCTATCGTCGGCTTCGGACTCAAGATTGGCTTTCCACCCTTCCACGTCTGGCTCCCCGAAGCGCATCCAGCCGCACCCGCACCGGCCTCGGCAATTATGTCCGGAGCCATGATCCCTCTGGGCTTCTACGGCCTCATTCGCTTCGTCACCCCCTGGGGAGAGAATCCGGAAATCTGGGGACAGACCCCAAATATGTTTGCAATAAGTGGATGGATTCTGGTAATTATTGGAGTTTTTGGGGCAATCGGCGGCATTCTCTTTGCCCTTCCGCAAGTCAATCTCAAGAAACTCCTCGCGTTCTCTTCGGTAGAAAACATGGGTGTCATTGCCATGGGAATCGGACTCGCCTTGTTGGGGACAGACCCCGCATTTTTGGGGACAGACCCCGAAAACATTGCACAAAATAACAACATTAGTGCACTTTTGTCGGCAATAGCGGATCTATCTCTTTATGGTGCCTTGCTGCATGTCCTCAACCACGCCTTCCTAAAAGGAGCACTCTTCCTCGGGGCTGGATCCGTCCTCCGTCAAACCGGAACCCTTGAGCAGGACAAGCTTGGCGGACTCATGAAGCGGATGCCGAAAACCGGGACAATGTTCGTTCTCAATGCCCTGGGACTTTCAGGACTTCCACCCCTGAACGGATTTCTGAGCGAACTTCTTATTTACATCGCTGCGTTCCATGCCATCAAGTCGGGACAGGCCTCGCTGATGTTTGCAGGATTTCTCATCATCTCCGCACTGGCACTTACCGGTGGACTTGCCGCGGCTGCTTACTGCAAGGCAATTGGTGCGACCTTCCTCGGCGAACCGCGCAGTTACGCCGCCGAGAAGGCAGTAGAAACCCCGAAGCGCATGTGGATCGTCCAGTTCGGACTGTTCGCATGCTCGCTGGCGATGATTCTGATTACGATATGGCTATGCGCGAACAGCGCGATATTGGGCGGTGCAGCTGGGGGCCTGACGGCGGTGTGCGTGAGCGGTGCGCTCGTCGGACTTGTTGTGATACTTGTCGCTTTGCGCCGTTTCGCCTGTCCGCGCGGCAAGGAAAAGCCGCTTCGTCCGACCTGGGACTGCGGCTATCACGAGCCGACCGCGCGCATGGCCTACACCGGAACGGCCTTCACCCAACCGCTCGTTGATCTCTGCAGGACCATCCTGAAGCCGCGTCACCATCTCATTCCCTTTACCGGACATCCCGCAACCCCGACGGACGCCGCCTTCGTGACCGAGACGGACGACCGCGCTCTCAGCGGCTTTTGGCGTCCCCTCTTCACCTGGTTTGCCCGCCTCTTCCAGCGTGCACACCTGCTGCAGAACGGTTCGCTGCATTTCTACATCTTCGTGGTCATTATCGGCGTCATGGCTTTGCTCGCGGCCGCAATGGCGAGTTGAAAGGTCTGAGATCAGACAATGGAATCAATCTATATCCTCATAGCACTTCTTCTTGCGCCGCTGTTCATCGGCATCATCAACCAGGTCAAGGCATTCTTCGCCGGACGCCGCGGTCCCGGACTGTTCCGTCTCTACTTCGACCTCGCGAAACTCGTCCGCAAATCCTGTCCGCGCTCCACGACTTCAACTTGGATCTTCGATTTCGCTCCATCGATCGCCCTTGCCGCGACTATTCTCGCCGCCGTCATCTTTCCCTGGTCACTGACAACCTGCAACGAGACGCTGAACACCATTTCACCGGTCCTCTTCTTCTACCTGTTGGGCACAGGACGCTTCTTCACCGTCCTCGGAGCGCTCGATACCGGCAGTGCCTTCGAGGGCATGGGGGCAAGCCGCGAAGTTCAATTTTCCGCGCTCGTCGAGCCAGCGGTCTTCGTTATACTTGGCTTCTTGACGCTACTGACAGGAGAGAACGGACTCGCCAGAATTCTCGCCGGATATCCGACCGGCGTCTGGGCGCATCATTCGGTGTCCCTTCTTCTCGCCGGCATCGCATTCTTCGCGATCCTCCTCTCAGAAAACTGCCGCGTACCGTTTGACGATCCCGAGACCCATCTCGAGTTGACAATGATCCATGAGGCGATGATCCTTGACAATGCCGGACCCGACCTCGCCTACATTCTTTACGGCGCGGCACTCAAGTTTGAAATCCTCGCCGCTTTTCTCGTCGCGATGCTCTTGCCGTACCTGCCGTTTCCGCCCATCGTCCGTTTCGCGATCCTGGCAGGCGGCGTGGCCATCACCGCCGTCCTTACCGGAATCGTCGAATCCTGCATGGCCCGCATGCGTTTCCTGAAGACACCGCAAATCCTCCTCGGCGTCCTGATGCTCGCCGCGCTGGGTACACTGCTGTTCGTATTGTTCTAACCGAAAATGACAAGCACATCCGAAATACTTCTGGCGCTGTTCCTGCTGACGAACCTGATGCTCGCAGGAACGGGACGACTCACTCCCGCCATCCGTCTCGTCGCCGCACAGGGATGGTTCATTGGACTATTGCCAATTGCGCTTTGGGACTGGACGTCCGCCGGATCACCGGGCTTGCGCCTTTGGATCATCTCGTCCATCAACGCCCTCGTGAAGGGAATCGTCCTGCCCTACCTGCTCATTTACGCCGTCCACAAGGTTCATGCCAAGCGAGAGATGGAGCCGCTCGTCTCCTTCCGCCTTTCGCAGCTGATCGTATTCCTGCTCGCATCCGCAAGCTTCATCATCGGCAAGATGCTGCACATCCACGAGGCCGTCGCGAGCGAGCTCGCCATCCCGGTCGCCCTCACAACAATGGGAACCGGACTCTTCCTGCTCTGCTCACGCCGCAAGGCGATCACTCAGGTGCTCGGCTTTCTTGTCTTTGAGAACGGCATCGGCGTCTTCGGCACCGGACTTCTGCTCGAGTACGGCATCATCGTCGAGCTGGGAATTCTCCTTGACGTGTTCGTCCTCGTCTTCGTCCTCGGCATCGCCATCTACCAGATCAACCGCACCTTTCAATCGCTTGATACGGACAAGATGAATCACCTGGGCGATACGCATCTGATGCATCAGCATCATTGAGATTGAGAGAGTTGAAGGCGAGAGTTGAAGTTG
>DCIL01000102.1:0-452 GCA_002315875.1 Verrucomicrobia bacterium UBA1727
TTGCCTTTTCAGCCCGAAAATGCTAAAATACCAACAATTTCTGATTAGGCATACTATGCCCTTGAGGAAAGGAAGGCAAGATTATGGCAACATCAAGCATAACAGCTAACTTCACGATTAGCGATCCGAAAGCTGCGCAGGCTTTCGCGACGGCGTTTATTCGCAATTCGCGCAAGTCAACGACGCCTGTTGTGATGCCATGGCGAGTGATCACCAGTGCGGATTATTTGCTTCCAAAGGGGTCTCAATGAAAAAGCAGCAGCTCAAGGTATATCTCGAGTCAAGCTTTGTGAGTTATTTCACTGGGCGTGAAACAGATGATGCCAAGATTGCCGCCGACCAAGCGTACACTCGACGGTGGATGAAGGAACAGTCGGGCTTATGCGAGTGCTGCATCTCGCAGTTTGTGATTGATGAATGTGTCAAAGGGCCGAAAGCAGATGTTGACCGTC
>DCIL01000102.1:594-5268 GCA_002315875.1 Verrucomicrobia bacterium UBA1727
ATTGCCGTTGCGAGTGTGGCTGGGATGGATGTGTTGCTGACGTGGAACTGCTGTCACATGGCCAATCCGCATGCGTTGCCAAAGACAAAGGCGGTTGTCCGAGGAATGGGGTATTATTGTCCAGACATCATGACGCCGAAGACCTTTCTTGAAAACCTTAACCTGGAGGGATGCAAATGAAGCGAGAATCAATCGTCGCCGAAGTCCGTCGGATTCGTCATCAGATTGCGAAAGAGTGCGGCTATGACCTTGATCGCATCATAGCCCATGCGAACGAGGCCGCACGGCGGTTTGATGAGTGGGGGGGCAAGGGTCAGACCCCAGTGGTGGAGTAAAAGTGGTGGAGTAGCCGCATTAAATTCTCGGGGACAGACCCTGCACGACCCTTGTAAATATTGGTTTTCGTGCGTGCTGCCAGGTTAGGGCCGGGGCGATTGTGATTGGTTAGGGCCGGGGCGATTGTGATGTTGGTACCGGGCGTTTCCGATGGTCGGTATCTGCCGTTTCTGCGAGTCCGACCCTGGCGTAAGAGGAGATAGATGAAGGTGAGAGTTGAAGTTGAAGAGAGGACGGGGAATTAGGTGTAGAGTGACGGACTTTTCTTTAATTTCAACTGAGGAAAGTGATTTCATGGGATCGCGCCTTCCAGTCGCGCATTGAAACGCCGTAAAGCCGCTTGAATAGATTCTTCAGCGAGGCGGGGTTCTCCCAGCCGCAGTCGACTGCGATACGTCCGATCTGATCGGACGATGTTCGCAGTCGACGCTTCACCTCTTCGAGGCGGATGTTGAGGATGGTAGAGTAGACCGATTCGCCAAGGTGTTCGCGAAAGCGGAGGTCGAGGAGCGAACGCGAAACCTTGAGATGTCTGGCGACATCCTCAACTGCGATTCCTGAGAGCGCCTTGCGGTTGATGAAGGCGAGTGCCTTCTGCACCATCATTCCGGAGATTGAGTCCGGCGGAGTCGAATCGCGGCGGACGATCCCACGAATGCCGATGAGTTTGGTTTCGGCCTTGAATTTTCGCCGGGGATTGGCCATCATCCGCTCAAGCAATCTTGCCGCAAGTAATCCCTCGCCAACGAAATCAGGCTGGATGGAAGTCAGTCGCGGATCGCAGTTTTCGCAGAGAATTGGATCGTTGTTGACTCCGATTATTGCGATCTCGTTCGGAATGCCGAGGTTAAGTCCGCGGCAGGCATCGGCCACCTTGTAGGCGTCATCGTCACATGAGGTCATGACGGCCGCTGGCTTTTTGAGCTCTATGAGCCACTTTTGAAGGGGACGTTCTCCTTTGAGGAAGGAGACGGTGAAGCCGGCCTCGTTGAGGCGGGCGGCGTAGGCCTCGCCTCTCTTTTCGCTCCATTCTGCCGGACGTTCGTAACCGACGTAGCCGTAACTACGGTAGTTTCCCTGTCGTAGAAATTCGGAAGCGGCTTCGCGTCCGACCTTCGCGGCGTCGCTTTTGACGCAATAGAGGTTGTCCGTTCGTTTTTCAATGTTTCCGCCGGAAACGTTCATCACCACGGTGGGAATCGTGGACTTCGCCAGCACCGCAAGCGCATCATCGGCATCGGGAATGGCGACGATGAAGCCGCTGGCACCGTTCTCGATGTCCTTACGGACCGTCTCTGCGGAGAATTCGTGACGCGTACGATAGAGCGTCATCTGCCAACGATGACCGTGACTGAGGTGTTCGAAGATGCCGTTTAGCTTGTCCTGTCCCGCGATTCCCGCCATCCGAAGCGCAACCACGACTTTTCTCGCCTGAGTTTTCATTGCGAGTATTATACCATATCTGTTATTGAAATGATGACATTATGTTGTTGAAAACTATCTACCATTGATTCTGCGTCTTTGCTATAATGTTGCGCGTGAACACCAAAAGGACCAGACATAGCGTCAAGTACATCCTGTCCATCGCCGGACTCGGTGGACTCCTCTATGGCATCGACTTCGGGGTCATCGCCGCGGCGTCGCCATACATCAAGGCGCTTGGCATCTATACTGATTCGGAACTCTCGTGGATCGTCGGTGCGGTGCTCTTCGGCGGCATCATTTCTTCTCTTACCGCCGGAATGCTCGCGGAGAGGTTCGGACGCAAGCTGATGATCGTTGCGTCTGCCGCGCTTTTTCTCGTTGCGATTCCCGTCATCTGTCTTTCGGGGGCGTCGCTCGTTGCGATGTTCGTGGGACGCGTGCTTCAGGGAATGAGTGCCGGCTATATGAGCGTGGTGATGCCGATGTACCTTACTGAAACGCTGCCGGCGGATTTCCGGGGACGCGGCACGGGGGTCTTCCAGTTCTGTCTCGGGTTGGGACTTGTTCTCGCGGCCGTAGTCGGATTCTTCGTCACGACCTTCTTCGCCAGTGACGCCGCGTTCGCTTGGAAGGCGAATTTCTGGTGGACAATGTTGCCCGTCGCGATACTGTTCTTCGGTGCCTTCGGCTTGGAGGAGAGTCAGGTATGGAAGGGGAAGAAGTTGAAGGCGAGAGTTGAAGTTGAAGGTGTAGGTGTAGGGCGGAATGCTAATCTCTTTCAGCGCCGCTACGTCATTCCGTTTCTTCTTGCCTGCGCGGTATTGACGCTCAACAAGACGACTGGAATGAGCTCGATCACGAGCTATTCGGTGATGATCTTCCACAAGGCCGGATTCTCCGGATCGCTCGGCAATGTGGGGGACTTTGCGATCAAGTTGACCAACCTGTTGATGACACTGGTTGCCGCGACGCTGGTGGATCGGAAGGGACGCGTATTCCTGCTGAAGCTCGGCACTTCGGGAATGACGGTTGGGATGGCGCTCATCGGTTTCGTCTTTTTTGCGGTCGAGCGTTTGGGTTGCGCGGCGAATGCGTTCACCGGCATTCTCTGTCTTGCGGCGTTTTTCCTGATGCAGGTTTTCTATGCGCTCGGTCCGGGAATCTGCGTGTGGTTGGTTCTGTCCGAGCTAATGCCGTCTCGCATCCGCGCGAACGGAATGGCGATTGCGCTCTTCTTGAATCAGTTCGTGGCCTGGGGACTCGCCTCGTCCTTCCTGCCGTGGGTCAACCGCTTGGGCTGGTATTCGATGTTTTTCTTCTTTGCCGCGAACGGAGTAGTATATTTCATCGTCAGCTGTCTCATCCCCGAGACGAAAGGCAAGTCATTGGAAGAGCTTGAAACGCTTTTTGAACGAAAAAAGGGAAAGTGAAAATGATAAAAGAAACATCGATCAGCTATTACGGACTCAATTACGTCGAACACGCCGAGGCGGACTTCAAGGAGATGATCGCGCATGGCGTCACCAATGTGATCCTCGCGGTCACTGAATTCGACTTCGACTTCTGGCGCCCCAACATTCCTGCGATCGTCGATAAGGCGCACGAGCTCGGACTCAAGGTGATCATCGATCCGTGGGGCAACGGCAAGTACTTCGGCGGCGAGCAGGTTTCGAAGTTCCTGCAGGACAATGTCGAGAACCGTCAGGTCAGCGCGCTCACCGGCGAGAAGCTTCCTTATGCGTGTTTCAACACCAACAGCTATCGCGATTATTTCAAGAACTTCTGTACGACGCTCGCCCGTGAAACGAAGTGCGATGGCTTCTTCTGGGACGAGCCGCACTACGCCTTCCCGAAGGGCATCGCGTCCATCACCGGCGGCGTCGCGGATGACTGGACGTGCTACTGTCCCGTCTGTCGCAAGCGCTTCGAGGACTACTACGGTTATCCGATGCCGCGTTACATGACGAACGACGTCAAGCAGTTCCGCTGGCGCGAGGCGCTTGTCGTCCTCTCCGAGACCTCGAAGGCGCTCAAGGCGATACGTCCCGAGCTTGAGATCACCTGCTGCGTCCATGCGACCCAGAACGGCTACTACGTCAGCGAATACCGCGGATACGACAACTGGGACATGGTCGCCGAGTGTCCGTATTTCGACGTGTTCTCGACGACGATCATCAACTGGGCCCTCCCTGAGGACTTCTACCGCGACATCACCGCGCGTACGGTTGCAATCGCGAAGAAGTACGGTAAGAAGTCCGAACGCTGGCTCATGGGATACTACAAGCAGCCCAAGGACTTCCAGCAGATCGACAAGTGGGTCGACATCGCCGAGGAAGCGGGCGTAGACCGGCTTGCGGCCTGGACGTACCGCGGCGGCTACGGCACTGTGGTCGGTGCTCCCGATGCGCTCAAGCTCTGGGACGCGATTGGCGCGAACTACAAGCGCGTCTGCAAGAAGGATGGTAAATGAAATAACACAATAGGAGAAAATATGCTCAACGATTACGGATATCTCGAGAAGGCGATCGCCAACATCAAGGAGGTCGCGGAGAAGCAGGAATCGAACATCAAGGCGGCGGCGACGCTGATGGCTGACGCCATCGCGGCCGACAAGCTTATCAATGTCTACGCGGGCGGTGGACACACGACGCTTGCGATGGGCGAGATGTTCTTCCGCGCGGGCGGACTCGCCAACATCAACCCGATGATGGAGACGGCACTTTCGGTCTTCAACCAGGCGCTTAAGTACCTGGCGCTCGAGCGTACCGAAAATTTCGGCGCATCGATCATCAAGTATTACGATCCGCAGCCGGGAGACGTCGTCCTCTTCTTCCATAACATCGGCATCAACCCGGCGACGATCGACGCGGCGGAGGAGTGCAAGAAGCGCGGCTGCAAGATCATCGCCGTCGC
>DCIL01000102.1:5298-8006 GCA_002315875.1 Verrucomicrobia bacterium UBA1727
GGCAGAACGAGATGCCGAAGGATCATTTCATCCGTCATTCGAACGGCAAGAATCTCTTCGACTACGCGGACGTCTGCATCGACGATTACAATCCCGTCGGCGACGCCGTTGTCGAGCTTCCGGGCATGACGACGCCGATTGGTCCCGTATCGAACGTCGTGGACTTCACGATTGCGCACCTCCTCGAGATCGAGACGTGCCGTCAGTGTGTCGAGCGCGGCATTGTGCCGCCGGTCTGGAACTCGGCGAACGCGCCGGGCGGCGACGAGAAGAACGCAGCGTATCTGAAGAAGTATCGTCCGATCATCAAGTGCCTGTGAGGTCATGACGATGCTCGGAACTATTCTTCTTCTGGGTGCGGCCTTCGCTTTCGAAGAGCCGCGCATCGTACCGACGCCAGCACAGGCCGAGTGGCAGCTCGACCAGTGCGTCGAGCTGAAGGCCGACCTGCCGGTGCGCGTCGGTGTGGAAGTTGACGCCGAACGGAAGGTGTCGGCCGACTGGCTGCGAAAGCATGCCAGGTCCGCATGGGACGTCGAATGGAAGGTCGAGTCCGCAGCTGTCGCGCGAAACGGGCAGCCGTTTGCGGCCGAAGGATACGAGCTTTCGGTCAAGCCGACGGGCATTACCGTTTCTGCCAAGAACCTCTCGGGTGTCCGCTATGCCTTTCAGACGCTGCGGCAGATGGCGATGCCGAAGCGCGGCACGCTGAAAGTAGCGGGCTGGATTGCGCCGGCGTGTCGTATCTCCGACAAGCCGAGGATGGCGTTTCGCGGTATTCATCTCTGTTGGTTTCCCGAGACGGAGGTGTCGCTGCTTGAGCGGTGCATCCGTTTGGCGGGCTATTACAAGATGAACTCCGTCGTCCTGGAGACGTGGGGCACGTTCCGCAGCGAGAGGTATCCGTGGTGGGGCTGGAAGGACGGCAAAATGACGAAGAAGGAAATCCGCCGGCTGAAGGCGATTGCGGACGACCTTGGCGTCACGCTTCTTCCGCAGTTCAACATCTTCGGTCATGCGAGCATGAGCCGCGTGTTGAGTGCGAAGCATGCGATCATCGACTTGAAGCCCGAGTATCAGCCGCTCTTCGAGCCGCACAGGGGATGGAACTGGTGTCTGACGAATCCCGAGGCGCAGAAGGTGATGGACGATCTCGTCGTCGAGATGCACGAGGCGTTCGGCAGTCCGCCTTACTTTCACATCGGCTGCGATGAGGCGGATCCGCCGAGCTGTCCGACGTGCCGGGCTGCGGATTATGTGGGGCTCATCTCATCCAACATCACGCGCGTGGCGATGCTTCTCGAGAAGCGCGGGGCGAGGACGATGATGTGGCATGACATGCTCTTGAAGAACGGCGAGTGGCAGCAGTTCTACGCCAATGCGAAGCACGGCGAGGAGAAGATGCTGGGGCGGCTTCCGAAGTCCGTCGTCATCTGCGATTGGTACTATTCGGGCGTGTCGACGAACGGGTATCCGACCTTCGCGCATTTCCGCAAAGCGGGGTATGACGTTGTGACGTCACCGTGGGAGAACGTCAAGGCGACGACGGTGCAGGCGAAGGCTGCGTCGGAAGCAGGAGCGCTCGGCATTTTGGGGACGACCTGGCATCATGTCTACAAGCGGGTGATCGGCGACCAGTTCGTGCCGTGCGCGGCCGGCGGTTGGGGCACGCGGCCCGAGACGTACGGCTTCGCCGATCACTGGCGGCAGATGGGCTGGGATGCGGGTGTCGACGACTATGACAACTGCGGTGTAGTGACGGAGCAGGTTCCATCGAAGACGAACATTGAAATCCGTCCTGGCGGTTGAGCGGAAAAAGAATGTTTTGTCATTTGGTTGTTTCTGAAAGGAAAAAGATGAACATCAAGAAAATGAACAAGGGGCTCGACTTCCTTCGCGACAAATATGGCGCGGCGAAGGGCGAGATCACGGTCAAGGACGGTCACTGTTATGTCGGGGCGACACCGCTTATCCCGGGTCGCATGGAACGCAAGATCGTCGAACTCAAGAAATTCACGGAGAACGGCACGCTTGAGGGTGTCTCGACGCTTCGCTTCGCCAGTTTCGGGCCGAAGGGCTCGGACGCCGAGGCAATGCTTGCGAAGGAACTGGATCTCGCGGCCTATCTCGGTGCGGCGGACGTCGTGCGCGTGATGGCCGTCGCGAACGGAGGGGCGATCAACGTCCTCGCCAAGCTCGCGAACGATGTGAACGTCTCGGTCGAGATCGGCGCGGCACTCCCCAAGAACGAGATCGGCTATGACCGCCACGAGATCATCGCGAAGCGCGGCGTCGCCTGCGACCAGACGGTCGACACCCATACGCCGCACGCGTCGATTCGCTGCTGGGATCAGAAGGGCGCGGTCGAATACACCGACGTCGACACTGAGCTCTTCGGTATGACGTACGAGGAGGTCTGGAACGTCCGCGCGGCCTTCGCGCTTCTGCAGAAGCGCGCCGACGCGAAAGTCTGGAAGGCCGCGTGGGCAAAGGCGACGAAGGCCGCCAAACTCGCGTTCAAGGCGGACAGGACCAAGAAGGCGCAGGTCATCGCCCTCAAGAAGGGTTTCGACACGAACGAATCAATTAAAGTTGCGGAGGTGCGCTAATGAAGCCGGTTAAGATCGCGATGATGGGTATGACGCATGGTCATACCCGCAAGTACTACCAGACCCTGCTGGACAACAAGAAGCTCGACTGGGTCGCCA
>DCIL01000104.1:0-1201 GCA_002315875.1 Verrucomicrobia bacterium UBA1727
TTGAAGGCGAAAGTTGAAGTTGAAGGCGAGAGTTGAAGTTGAAGAATGGATGGTTGAAATATGGAAGTATTATTAAAGAATTTACTGTTGGCGCTAACACCGTGTCTGTTCGTAGCGAACTTAGTGCATAGCGTCTTTTACCTTCGCGCCAGTGAAGACACGCATTCAGGCGCTTCGTCCTCTCAGCTTCCAAACTGGATCTACTACAGCTGCTTCACCGCCTTCTTCTGTTCGATGATGTTCGCGCTCCTTGCGCCGTCCCTACCACTCCTCTGGGTGGCCATCGAACTGACAACGCTCGTGTCCGCACCGCTCATCGCCTATCACCGCACCCGCGAATCGCTCGAGGCGATGTGGAAGTACCTCTTGATCTGCTCGATCGGAATCGGACTCGCCCTCTTCGGCACGATGCTTGTTCTCCATGCGCAGTCAACCGGCAACGTGCAATGGTACAAGGCGGGCTTTGCCTTCGTGCTCGCCGGCTACGGCACCAAGACAGGTCTCGCACCCTTCCACACCTGGCTTCCCGACGCCCACTCCGAAGCCCCGGCACCAGTTTCAGCACTCCTCTCTGGCGCACTCCTCAACTGTTCGCTCTTCGCAATCGTCCGCTTCCGCTCCGTAATGCCCGAGGCCGCCGCACCATTCTGCAACAATGCCATGCTCGCGCTCGGAATCCTTTCCGTCGCAACTGCCGCGATCTTCATGGTCCGACAGACGGACTTCAAGCGCCTGCTTGCCTACTCCTCAGTCGAACACATGGGCCTTATCATCATCCTCTACACCCTAACCCTCACAACCCTCTCAACTTTCTCAACCCTCTCAACTCTCTCAACATCTCTCGTACTCATCCACATCGCGGCACATTCGCTCACGAAGACAATGCTTTTCCAGACGGCGGGCAATCTGCTGCTCGCCTTTGGTACGCGCACGATTGCCGCGGTCCAAGGACTCGGAGTCACGATGAAGGGACACTCCACGCTCTGGATCATCGGCATTCTCTTCATCTGCGGCATGCCGCCATCCGTCCTGTTCCTGACCGAGCTCGGCCTCGTCTTCACATCCCCGATCTGGCTTTCCGTAACCATTCTCGCTCTCCTCTTCATCGTCTTCGCCGCGATGATGAAAGTCGCGCTTTCAATGACGATGGGCAGACCCGCGAACCTGCCCATACGTCTGCCGCGCACGCTTTCCATCGTCC
>DCIL01000104.1:1232-15977 GCA_002315875.1 Verrucomicrobia bacterium UBA1727
TTCACGCTTCTCATTCTCGGCGGACTTGCCGCCTGCACCTTCGCCGGAGTTTACTTCCTATGACCGAAGTCAGAAATTTCGATACCAGCGATTCCGCGATGTCTTTCCTGATGTCGCTCGGCGGATACGTAAATCCGCCGGCAGTAACTCCGCTCAAGGGCGAAGCCGCTCACGAAGTGGCCGTCGGACCCGTCCACGCCGGCGTTATCGAACCGGGACACTTCCGCTTCCAGTGCATGGGAGAGGATGTCTACAATCTGCAGATCTTTCTCGGCTACCAGCACCGCGGAGTCGAAGAGGAAATCGTCAAGGCCGATGGCAATCTGCCGCGGCAGCTTGCACTTGCCGAGACCTGCGCGGGAGATACGTCAATCGCCGCCGCCACCGCATTCTCTGAGATAATAGAAGCGATCACACCTCTTTCCGTCTCGGCCACATCTCTCCGATTGCGCTCGTTGCTCCTCGAGCTCGAGCGCATCGCGAATCACGTGGGCGATCTCGGAGCCCTCGCCGGAGACGTCGCCTTCCTGCCGACGGCTTCGTTTTGCGGACGCATCCGCGGCGAATATCTGAACATGACGGCGCTCGTCTGCGGCAATCGTTTCGGACGCAATGCCATCGTACCTGGCGGCACGCGGTGCGAGTTGCCAGAAGAGAAGCGCGCCAAACTGCTCGCTTGGCTTCGCACGGTCAAGAAAGACCTGGACGCGGCACTCAAAATGATGTTCGAATCCCCCACCGTCTGCGATCGTCTCGACGGCACGGGAATCGTCCCGAAAGCCATCGCCGAAGAAATTGGACTTGTCGGCGTAGCCCGCCGCGCATCGGTCGAATTGAACGGAGACGTCCTATCGCGCGCAATCATTCGCCGACTGGAAATAGAAGAGGCGCACGAGAAGCTCTTCAAGCTACTCGAAGTGCGAAGTGTGAATGACGGTTCATCGCCCATAACTCACACTTCGTCGTTCGCCACCGTTGTCGCGACGACGCAGGCGTGGCGCGGTCCGCTCGTCCATGCCGCGGTCTTTGATGCAGAGAAGAAAATGGTTGGCTATAAGATCGTAGATCCGTCCGCCCACAACTGGCAAGGACTTGCGTATGCCTTGCGCGGAGAACAGATCTCCAACTTTCCGATTTGCAACAAGTCGTTCAATTTGTCCTATTGCGGAACTGATTTATGATCAAAGCATTGATAGCACGGTTAAAACAAGGATTCAGGACGGGGACGTTTCCGACAAAGTCGGGACCAAACCTGCCGCTAGATTTTCGCGGGCGTCCCGTTCTCGACGCGGAGATGACAGGCGAAGACATCGAAAAGGCGCAATCCGTCTGTCCCGTAAAGGACGCACTCGGATTCGACCTTGAAGGCGCCAAGCTCGATCTCGGGCGTTGCACGTTTTGCGGACGCTGTGCCGAGGTCTGTCCAAAGATCCGTTTCACCAAGGAATACCGTCTCGGCGTTTTCAACCGCGCCGATCTCATCGTCCGCGCCGGCGAAAAGTCCTACGAACCACCGCGGCAGACGAATCCCGAAGCGCTGGCGCTAAAACACACGTTTCAGCTGCGCGAAGTGTCCGCCGGCGGCTGTGCCGCTTGCGAACTTGATGCGAATGTGTTGGGAACTCTGGCCTGGGACATGGGACGTTTCGGCATCCGTTTCGTCGCCTCACCACGTCATGCCGATGCCATCTACCTCACTGGTCCCATCTCTGCGAACATGCAGCTCGCACTCGACAAAACCTATGCCGCCGCGCCGGAACCGAAGTTCCTCATAGCGGCCGGAGCATGTGCGATTTCCGGCGGACTCTATCAGCACGGACGGCTACCAGCAACCCCGGCCTTATTCATTCCCGGCTGCCCGCCTCATCCGGCAACCACCCTGGAAGCCCTACTCCGCTTCACCGGCCGCCTCTAATCGCCGGACGTCGCGGTATTCGGAATCGATGTCGGGATAGTCGGCGGAGAAGACGATGCGCGCTCCGCTTTCGAGAATGGCCGCAAGCGCCTGATCGAGTCGCTTCTGCTTCGACTGTGCAAGCCGTCCGCAATACGAGAAGAACGGATCCGGCGGAATGTCGGACTGAACCGCAAGTCCTATGAACCAGAAATCGCAATTGCTCGCGCGGACCCTTTCAGGAAGCTGATCGGGGAAGACGTATTGCCAGGCGCCGAGCAGATGCGCCGCACGGAGATTCGGCTCACCGCACTTCGCGACGTATTGGTCGCCCGAATTGAGTCCCCAAGCAGAGTTGGCAACTCTGACGACGATTCCATGCGAGGCGGCGGCGCGTGCAAAGCCAGCCATGTTCTTGGCCATCTCATCCTTCGCGGACGCACCCTGTCCTTCAGTTCGATGAGGGGCAATCACGAGTTCCCTGACGCCGATAAGTGCGGACTTCTCGAGCAATTTCCTGAAGGCCGCCTGCGAACGAACGCGCTCCTCTTCAATGAGTTCGGTGAAACGGAAATCGGGATAGACATTGAGTCCCGAACGGAAGTCGACAAGCACCTCGAGTCCCTGCAGCGAAATCCAGTTTCTCTCGCGCTTCAGCGCCTCGTCATCGCGATTGAAAACATACTTCCAATCGACCATCACCGAATCGAAATGGCGGAAGAAGGTGGGACGACGAAGAAGCTGAACCTTGATGTCCTCGTTGGAGCGAAGATAGAGCGTGCGCTTCTTCGGATTGGCCGGCGGCTGCACCTCGTCCAGAACCTTCACGCCGGCTTCCTCGACCTTCACTCGGAACATGCGCGTCGAACCGCCGGCAACGGACTTCGGACCGTCCGCACCAAGCACCGCATTGGAAATAACCTCGGGCAAAAAACCAACTGCGCCGCGTTCGCGTCCCGCGGTTGCCAGCTCTTCGATCTTGACGATCCGACCGATGCGCGAGGTGAGTTCAAGCGGCTTTTCGCTCCAGGTGTTGTTGAGTACGCAAAGCGTGTAATCGCCCGCACCGCGGCGACACGTCACGACCGAAAGTCCGTCGTTCTCGAATCTCGGATTGGTGACAAAGAGCGCCTGCTCGCGCAACACCTTATCGAGAATGCGCCGCGCTTCGTCCGTCAGCGGATGCGGACAGACATACGGCTTGTCCGCCTGATAGCGACGATGCGGCTTGGTCTGCATCTTCTCGGTCACGCCCCAGTCGGACGGAATCAGCGTCACCCTCCCGCCATTGGCCGCGACAGGCAGTCCCTTCGCAAAGAGCAAGTCGCGATTGCCTTCGGTAAGGACGAGATGTCCGCCCGCGGCAACATACGCGGCAAGCGTGTCCGAAAGTTCGAGGGACGGCTCCAGGGGTCCGGCCAGCACGATCATCGGATACTCCTTCAAAAGCCAGAGCGGAGCATCCGAAAGCAGACAGTCCGCAATGTCTCCGTAGGGAGTGGGCGAATTGAAGCCGCGCTCATCGTGGAAGAATCCGGACTCTGTGTAGCCGGGATAGATCATGTCGAGAACGCCATGCGTGAGAAAATCGCCGCGCTCGAAGGCGACGGACGCCCAGCAGACGTGCGGCCAGCCGTAGAGATTCCACGGGAAGGACCATCCACGACCCGAGTCGATCATCAGCGCGACCGGGGTCTGCATCACCCCGGGATCGCCATTCCGATCGATCCATTCAACGGCCTCCTTCTGAATTTCACCGATCGGTGAGAGTCCGCCGTTGCCCGAAAAGCCGCCGTAGAAGAAAGATCCCTCGAAACCGCAGGCGAGTCCGTTGTAGAAAAGCTGGGCATACATCAGCTTCTTCATCAGCGCGAGCGATGTGCCCTTGGTCGGACCGTAATCCTTGCCGGTCTTGTCGGAATAGGTTTTCCATCCCCAGCGGTTGTAGATCGAAACGTTCCCGAACCACGGCACTCCATACTGCTTACCGGCACCGCGGCAGAAGGCATAGTAGACCTGGCTGTTAGGCAACGCCTGGGCAGTTTCCGCACCGATCATCGTGTAGCAGTTCTCGCGCAGGAAGTAATGTCCGTAATTGAGCGAAACGAGCGCGGCCATCTTGTTGCCCATGACGCGATCCATGTGCTCGAAATAGTTCTGGAACGAAAGCATGCGGTCAAACCGATTCACCCCAGGCGCGGCATCACCCACCCAGCGTCCGTCCTGCTCGCCGTTGTCCATTCCGAGCCAACGGTCGCCGAGCTCGCGTTCGAGCATTTCGGTGACGCCGTCAGGCATCCGCCATAGACCGTTCACACCCTGCGCCGTTCCGCTCGGAAGATAACCCCAGACATCGAAGAGCCACAGTCCGCGGCGCTTGATTTCCGCAACGACATCAGGCAGGTTCTTGTTATTGAGGACACTAAGGTTGGGCCAGACGAGATTGCCGAGATGATTGGACACGACATATTTATCGAGCTCCGCGCGCCAGGTGTCGTTGTCGGGAATATGGCGAAGGGAAGTGAACTGCATGCGGTTTCCGAACTGTGCGCGGTCCGGCGGCCTTACCGTGCGCCGCGTCTCGTCCGGATGCTTCCGCGGATTCATGTAATATGGATAGACCGCGGGACGAGACACCTGATGAGGTCCCGTGAGTCCGCGGAGTCGCGCACGCCAATATGCCGCGAACATGTGCGTCGTCTTGAGCGACCACCATTTCGCGGCATCCCCTTCGCGCAGCTTCGCCTCAAAGATCTTCAGTGCGGTTTCATCGAAGGGTGCGTTGTTCGCCGTCAGCTGCGCAAGCGCGAGTTCAGCGTCCGGCGCCATGCCGTACCATTTCTTCTTCGGATTCTTCCACATGTCCTTGGCCCGAAAGTCGGCCTCGTTTGCGGACTGGCGGAGTCCCTCAAGCAACCAGGCGCGGCGCTCTGCGTTCTTTTCGCAGCCAAGCATCACCTCAAGCGAGACATTCATCTGCAGAAGCGTGTAAGTCGGAGTGATCCACTTCCATTTAGGATTCTCCGCCTTGTTCTTCTCCATGAACGCGGCATCGCGACAGGCCTTGTCCGCTATGCGTTCGTAAAGCTCCAGCCAGTGCCTCTCGCCGGTCGCATCGTAGGCGGCGGCGTAGATCGAAGACAGACGGCACGAGCTCGTGGCGTTCGTGCTGTCCGGCCACCACATGCGGCAGATGCCGCGCGGATCCTTGCGTCCGTCGCAAAGTCCGAAATTGTAATCCGTCTCGGGTTTTACCGTCCGCTCCATTCGCGAGGCGACCTCGGCAATGCGCAGCTTCCATTCGGCGACGATTTCCTTTTTCGCCATCGGAGAATGCGAATAGCGGTAGAGGCCATGGACCCAATGCGTGTGCTGGTCGATCGAGGAAAGCGAACAGATGGACTTTCCATCCTCCTCGCAGAGTCCGCGCGCCACAAAACCCTTGTAACCGTGCTTAGAGGAGAGATTCAAAAGTCCCTGCGCAAGTTTCGCCGCCCAGTCAGCGGTCTCAGCGAACCTGGGATCGTCCGCCGCAACCCCTTCTCGCTTCAGCGCCGCCCAGCGGTCGACACAGCCCGAGAGCGCCACGGCATCGCTGATCGCGCAATCACCGATGCCCGCGCCGTATCCCTTCTTCGATCCTTCGTACCAGTCGTAGAGTCCGTTCTTGAAGGACGAGGCCTTCTCGACTGCGCCTACGTTACTGCAATAGAGAAGCGAGGTCTTCGGACTAAAACAGCGCTTGAAACACTCCTTAAGCGCACCATCGACAAGCTCGTCCATCGGCCGCTCGGCCGCAAACGAAACTGCAGCAACCGCAACGATTGCCAACACCATCAGTTTTTTCATGGACGAAATCACAACAAATCGCCTCTCTAAAACTCAAGCATTTTCAGGCGGAACGGCGCGAGTTCCACAAGCACTTTACCGTCCCGAACGGGGAGGTCACGTCCCGAACTCAAATCAACGACCTTCCTGACGCCGGCCGGCAACTTAACCTCCGCCATCACTGACGCATCGGGCGAGATATTCGAGACGACTGCGAGATGCTTTCCGTTTCGGCGGTAGATGCTCGCCTTGACACTTGCGGGACTCGTCTGAAGCGGATTCTCCCAGTAGGGAATCCACTCGGCATCCGCCGCGCCGAAAGCATCAAGCTTGTCCCAATACGGCTTTAAACGCGCTTCCGAACCGAAACCGCAGGGACGCACCAGCACGTTATGAAGAAGCGTAAGCGCCATCGCATCGTCATACGACCACTTGCCAGGCACTTCGTAGCAAAGGAATTCACACGGGACTCCGTGATTAACGCCCATGAACTCGGCACGGAACGCCTCGAGATTGAGTGCGCGCTTGATATCCTGTTTGGAGCAGGCGAGCTGTTCGCCATCCCAATACGAATGCACGAAGGCAAGGGTCGCGGGGCAAATATAGCCGCTCTGATGGGCATCTATCGTCCCGCCGCGCGCATCAACGAACTCATAAAGCTCGCGCATCATCTTCCGGACGGCGAAGAACGGATACGTGGCGTGCAGTTTGCCCTTCGCGTCGCGCCATCCGCACCCGTGTTTACCGTTCGCGCACGCGCGCGGCATGATCGTGCCATCGAGATAAAAGCCATCGAGTCCCAATTTGACGTAGGCCGCTTTCGCCCGTTCAAGCCATTTACCTGCAAACTCGTTGGCGTAGCAGACGCGGTAGTCGCGCTGGGCCGGCTGGCGATACCAGTAGCCGACGTAGCGTCCGCTCTCCTCAACGCCCAAGCACTTTTCATGCAAGTCGCCCCAAAGTGGATCAATAGGCGAAAGCTCGTAACCCTGATAGACGAGCGCCTTGAGTCCACGCGCATGGCAGGCATCGACAATCGCCTTGAAATCTCCGCGGCAGGCGGGATTGTTCTGAATCGGTATCCAGTCCTCGTGAAAGGCAACCGTGCTCACTCCATTCGCCTTCGCCGCATCCATCAGCGATTCCATATTGCCGTTCGGGAAGGCGCGCTGGGCGGTCCACCAGCGTTCGGGACGCTTTATCGTGATGCCGATTCCCATCCGCGGCGAATGCATCACGCGATTCTTCGCGCGAAGACCGCTCCAGGGCTTGACCGGAGTCGCCTGAAGTCCAAAGACCCAGGTCCGCGGCGAAATAAACGCCTCCTCGGCAAGACGGACGCGGAAGACGGTTTCCTTTGTCCCCGGCAGCACCTCGACGACATTCGTCACCTGCGCAAGCTTCTCATCGCTCTCGCAAAACCAGCAAAGGCCCGCCTTCTCGTCTCCGAGCCAGACCGCACAACGGAACGGCCAGGACATCGGACCTTTTACGCCACCTACATTGTTCAGCTTCTCCCACGAGGCCGGAGAGAACACGTAGAGTTTGGCGATCTCGGGACGCATCGGAATCTCCAGCCACACGCTGGAACACTTCTTACCCTTCGCGGACGGCGCCGTCATCGCCGTCAGCGTGACCTTGGACATTCCGTCGAATTCCGTGCGCACGACGCCGTTGAGCGCGATTACATCAGATTCCTGCCAAAGGCAGTGAGTAGCCGATTCCGTATCCGCCTCCTGCAACCAGCAACCGCCCTTCTTCCAGGTCACGGCATCCCCGCCGTCGGTCCGGCAGACAATCCGCATCGGCCCCGCCAGCAATTCGCGTCCGAGCGCACGCACGGAAACGGGCATGCCATTCGAAGAGAAAGAATAGTCGCGCCCCCAAACGGAAACGCGACTGTCATCGGCCTTGACCGGAGTCCACGGACGCGGCACCGCACCGGCACTCGCGTCAGCGGACGACAATATGGCTCCCGAAAGAGCCAGAATGCAAATCAACTCTCGTACCATCGCAAACCTCAAAATTCTTCAGATGGAGAACTTCGGCTTGCGCAGAGTATTGCGATCGGACACGACACGGAGATTCTTATGGAAACGCGCAAGCGTGACCGGATAATCCTCACCCGGAGCACCGAGCGCGGCGATTCTGAGGCAGGTGTTCGCCCAATTGAAGCCGACTATGTCGTTACGGGTCATGAGCAGCATCTTCTTCGCCTCAAGGCACTGCCTCATTCCCATCGTGATCGCGCGACGCGGGAAGTTGACGAGATTGCCACCAACGCCGGGATGACGCGTCGAGTCGATCGTGCGCGTGAACTCGTTGATGTTGAGGATTCGCGGATTCGAATCGGCAACACCGGGCTCCGGTTCGTTGAACGCCACGTGTCCATGGACACCGATGCCGCCGTAGCAGACCTCGATGCCGCCGAGATCCTTGATCATCTTCGGAAGGTCCTTGATGTTCTCGGGACTCGGGAAGATGATCTGATCCTTGGGCATGAGCAGATCGGGACGAATGCGATTGAAGAGCAAGGGTCCGATCTGGCCGCGGAACGAAAGCGGATTCTTCATCGAGATGAGCTCGTCCTTCTCATCATCGACATACTCGTCCATGAAGAAGAAGCGCACATTCTTGAGCGAGAGATTGCGATAATTGATCTTCTCAGCCATCAGACGATAGGGCTGGGTCGGGCCGACCGGCATGATGAAGTTTACGATCTTCTTGCCCTTAGCGGCCTTCGCGAATTCCTTTACCATCTCCTCGGCGAGATAATCGTAGACCTCGTCAAGCGTATCGAAAATGACGAGCTGCCCCTTCGCCTTCTTGATGACCTCGTCATCCTCCAGCGCATTGATCTTACGGACTTCGGCCTGACGCTGCTTTTCGGTAAGCAGCTTAACACCTTCGAGAATTTTAACCATTGTATATTCCTTAGTTGATGTGTTGATTTTATTGTAGCAAAATTAGAGGGTAGAGGATAGAGGGTAGAGGATAGAGGGTAGAGGGTAGAGGATAGAGGATAGAGGATAGAGGGTAGAGGATAGAGGATCACTCGAACAGCCAGGTGGAAAGATAGCGCTCGCCGGTATCGGGCAGAAGCGCGACAACCATCTTGCCAGCGTATTCGGGACGCGCCGCCACCTTGAGTGCCGCGGAGAGCGCCGCGCCGGACGAGATGCCGACCATGATTCCGTCCTTCGCGGCAATCGCGCGAGCGGCCTCTCCCGATTCTTCGGCAGATACGGTCAGCACCTCGTCCACAACCGATCCGTCATAGACCTTCGGAATGAAGCCCGCGCCAATGCCTTGAATCTTGTGAAGTCCGGGTTTGCCGCCTGAAAGCACAGGCGAGGCGTCCGGCTCTACTGCTATTACACGGACGGCCGGATTTCTCTCCTTGAGATAGCGTCCAGTTCCGGTGATCGTGCCGCCGGTGCCGACCGTAGCGACAAACGCCGCGATCTCGCCATCGGTATCGTTCCAGATTTCAGGTCCAGTAGAAGTGTAATGAGCGAGCGCATTATCGGAATTGTCAAACTGTCCGAGAACGACAGAGCCAGGAATCGTGCGTCTAAGGTCTTCCGCCTTCTCGATCGAGCCACGCATGCCGTCCGCCCCCGGTGTCAGCACGATCTTAGCTCCATACGCCGCGGCAAGACGACGGCGCTCAATGGACATCGTATCGGGCATGACGAGAATCATCCGATAGCCGCGTACCGCCGAGACGAGGGCGAGTCCGACCCCGGTATTGCCGCTCGTCGGCTCGATAATCGTGCCGCCGGACTTCAATTCGCCGCGCTTTTCCGCTTCCTCGACCATTTTCGCCGCGACACGGTCCTTGGCGCTGCCGCCGGGATTGGACCTTTCGAGTTTTACAAGCAGACGCGCGGCAGTAGTGTTGACCTTCTTGGAAACCTCCACCAACGGCGTTCCGCCAATCGTATCGACAATGTTTCCGAAAACCTTCATTGTCTTCCCCTCCTTACCAGTCGCGTTCATTTGGCGGAAGCGGCGCCTTGCGCATTCTCGCCTTCTTCTCCGCCTCGTGTTCGTCATTTCGTTCCTGGGCCTTCTTCAAAAGCGCCTCGACTTCCTTATCGGACTGCTGTTCCTCCTGCTGTTCAGCGGACTGCTGATCCTGCTGCTTGTCCTCGTCCTTCTGCTCATCCTTTTGATCCTGCTGCTGATCCTGATTCTGATTTTGCTGATCCTGATTCTGCTGCTGATCGTTTTTCTGATCCTGCTTGTCCTGCTGGTTCTGCTTGTCCTGATTCTGCTGCGGCGGGGGCTGTCCATTCTGTCCGCCGCCACCGTTCTTGTCCTTCGGCAACAGTTCGCGTATCTTGGTGATGAGCGAAAGCGCCTTCTTCTGCTGCTCAGGCTGTGGCTTCTCCATACATTCAAGCTGTATCTTCTCGAGTTCTGTTGCGTAGGCGGAGATCTTCGCCTGATCTTCGGCGGTGAACGGAGGCTTGTTCGTGTCGCTTTGCGCCTGCTGCTCGTAGGCGCGCGCCCACGCCGGGAATTTCGCGCGGAAAGCGCGTGTCCAGTCCAGCGCTTCATTCTGCCACGCTCGATCATTGAACATCTCGACTCCGAGCCAGGCATTGGACTGCGCGATCAGATCTTCATCCGCCGCGGCCGGCGGCATCGCCGTCATCTTCATGAAACGAGTGTAGTCGTGTTCGACATCCGAAAGCGTCGCATACGCCTCACCGTTGAAATCAGCGATCTCCTTCGCGGCCTTCAGCGTCTTCTTCTCGGCGTTGTCAAGCTGCTGAAGAATCGTGGCTGCCTGTTCCTCGTTGGTGACGGACTGCGAAATCGCCTCACGGACGGGAAGCCAGGTGTCCGCCAGCGCCATCGCGCGCTTCGAGAGCGAATCCGAAAGCGCGACCGCACGTTCCGCCGCATTGGTGCGGTAGTTGCCGGACTCGGTCATGAGCCGACGCGCCTCTTCGGTGGACGACTTGATTATGGACGAGGGGTCTTGTCCCTGAAAGCGCTTCATGATCGCCTCGATGCGTTTCTTCTCCCGAAGCTCCGGCACGCGGTCCGTCGCTCGCGTGAAGTTGCGATTCGCGCGCGCATCATCCGGCGAAGAGCGAAGCGCGATCTGGGCAGCGGCCGCAGCCTCTTCGGCATTGCCGCGCTCGTGCTCGAGTTTCGCGACCACCTCGGCGGCGCGGGCGCCGTGGGACTTCGAAAGCATCAACGGACGCAACACCCGGAGCGTATTGGTGACGTCGCCCTGACGATAGAACTCTACACCCTCGTTCCAGATCTCGGTATCGGAGATAGCGGACGCCGCAAGGAGAATCGAAAAAATGACGAACATGGTTATCAGTCGATTAGAAGATTGCCCAATTGCATGCCGTGGGACGCCTTCAGCAGCACCACGTCACCAGCCGAGACGTCCACGCGGAATTTCTTCTTAAGAACCTCAAGCTTCTTGTAGACGAGATGACAAAGGCATTGCGAGGACATTTCACCGACACCGATGACGAGCGGGATGCCGAGCTTCATCGCATGGGCGAAGACCTTCTGATGAAGTTCAAGCGACTTCTCTCCGAGCTCGAACATGTCGCCCAACACCGCGACGCGCTTGCCGGTGCAGGGAACGGTCATCAGCGCGTCAAGCGCAGCGATCATCGAATCGGGATTGGCGTTATAAGTATCGTCTATGAAAGTAACGCCCCACTTCTCGGTCCGCCGCCACCGTGCGCCAGGCAATTGAAACAGCTGCAGGCGTTCGCGGCAAAGCTCGTCCGTAACCCCGAGCGATCTGGCGATCGCATACGCAAGCGCCATGTTCGCGCGGTTATGCGCACCGGGAAGCGGACAAACAAGATCTGCAGGCAAATCCGCCGCGGTGACCGCCTTGGCACCGCGAATGGAGATGATATTCTCGAAAGCCGCGGCACTCGGACCGTACACACCGCCCTCCTTCGCGCGCCGCAGCAGTTCACCTTTCTCCGCGGCGATCCCTTCGCGAGTGCCGAAGAACTCGATGTGGGCGGTACCGACGGACACGAGCACGCCGAGATCGGGCTCGGCGATGTCGCAGAGCGTCGCGATTTCTCCGGGATGATTCGTGCCCATTTCCACGACAACGAATTCGGCATCTTCGGGACAATTTAGAAGCGTCATCGGAAGTCCGATGTGATTGTTGAAATTGCCCTCGGTACCGTAGCATCCGAGAAAGGTCTTGAGAAATTCCTTCGTGGTGGTCTTGCCCGCCGAACCGGTGACGCCGATCACCTTCGCCTTGAGCGACCTGCGATACTGCCGCGCTTCGCGCTGAAGCGCCTCGAGTCCGTCAACGATCTTCACCGCTCCCGCGGCCTTGGCCTGGTCGATGAAATCGTGTCCGTCGACCTTCTCGCCCTTGAGCGCCACGAAGGCCATGCCCGGCTTGACCGCCCGCGAATCAAAAGTGTATTTCATATGAATCAATCAAAGGTCCCGAAGATTGGCCGCCTTCGGTTTCGGCGGCGCGGCAAAGGCGTCCATCGCCTTGCGGATTTCGCAATTCTCCGCGAGGAAGTTACTCTTGACGAGCATCTTCACGAAACGGTCGAGACAGCCGAAGCGCTCACGGGTCGCAACGCGCTGATCCTTTTTCGCGAAGGCATCGACGAGCACCTTGGTGGCCGCTTCGATCTGACGCTTCACCTTCATGTCCGGCTCGTAGCAGAACGATTCCCAAAGACGAATGAACTTCTCAGCGGGATCATCCGTCTTCGCGGCGAAATCAAGCGATTCCGCGGCAAGACGGTGGCGGAGCTTGGCGACATCGCCGTACTTGAGTCCGAGTCCACCGTTGACCGTGTCGGCGTAGCGGGACGGAATGCGGCGGATCCAGATGTTGCGGTAGGGCACGGGATGTCCGTGATCCTGAAGACGGAGCGAACCCGCCTTGTTGTTGGAGTGAGGAAGACGACGGCACCAGGTGGTCATGCCCTGGAACGGAAAATCGTCCTGCACGAGCACACCGTTGAGGAAAACCGTCACCGAGCCGGGATCTACGAGTCGCTCGCCTTCGCGGAGCGGCGGATGGAAGACGATGTCATAGGACTGCCATTCGCCCGGCTTGCGGCACGGCTGGACGAGCGGCGGATTCTGTCCGTAGACCGCGCCGCACTGTCCATCGGCATAATTGGCGGGCTTGAACGGCGAGCGGGACGGTTTGACGGCTGAGGAATCGAGAACCTGAATCTCGTACTGTCCCATGAAAATGACACCGGAATTTCCCCAACCGTAGAGGTCATCTTTCGGAGTCATGAATTCGAGATGAAGCTGGACGTCGGCAAACTCTTCCTTCGTCATCGCGCTACCCGAGCCGGGGGTGCAGACGAAATTGCCGTCCTTGAGCACCCACTTCGTAGGGCCGCCCTTCGCGTCCTTCCAGTTCTTCGCAACCGATTCGGCGCTGCCGTCAAAGAGAACGATCGCGTCGGACGGAATGCCGCTTGCGGGCACCTCGACCTTCACTGGATCGGGACGATTCACGTCATGGACAGCCCACGCGTGCGAAGCGTCGGGACGGTCTCCCGACGGCTCGCCGAAGCCACAAAACGCCGCGCCAATAGCGCCAATCATCAGAACCTTCTTCACTGCGCCAACTCCTTCTTAAGCAAATCCTCAACCTTCTGCCATTCGCCCGGCTTGAGCTGGGCGAAATTGCCGGTCATGCACCATTCGCTCATCTTCGCGGACATCGAGAACGGCCGCGAAGTGCCGCTGCCCTGCAGACAGGCATTGACGAATTCGTGATGATGCGAAACGTGAGGTCCGCCACCGGGCATCGAAGAGGTGACGGAATCATCCGCCTTGCCACCGAAGCCGAGTACGCCCTTCTTGTTGCTGACGACGATCGGATCGGGACCGAAATGAGTGGAGAGAATCCATCCCTCGCTGCACTTGATGACGCGGCCCTGCGGCGGCAACCGACGCATCGGCGTAAGCGCGGCGATGTCCTGCAGGAAAGCCGGCGGATAGAAGCGCGGCTCGAGACGAAATTCCGCATTGCCATATCCATCAAACCACTCGATCTCAAACGGCTTCATCGCCGTCGCCTTCACCCCGGGGAACTTCCAGGTGACGTGCGACATTGACGGCCAGAACTGGCGGCGCTGCGCGTCCGTCCAATCGAGATCAGCAACTTCCGCCATCACCGACTCCGCTCCGACTGCACCGAGGCCGAGGCCCTGCCAGACCGGACTCATCAGATGAATTCCGAGATCGCCGAGCCAGGAGGAACCGAAATCGCGCCACTTGCGCCACGCGCCGGGATGGTACGCACCCTTCACGAAGGGACGGTATTCTGCCGGACCAAGCCAGAGCTTCCAGTCCAAAGTCGAAGGCACTGGATCTTCCTTGAGCGGCCAGGCGAAGCGGTCGGGACCGGGCTCGGGACGACGGGTGGAGAACATCCAGACATGCTCGACCTTGCCCACGATGCCGCTCGAAATCGCCGCGGCGGTGCGAAGGTCGCAGTCCCAGGATGCGATCTGCGTACCGAGCTGAGTGACCGCCCGCTTCTCGGCCGCAAGCCGAATGATTTCCCGGCTGTCCTTGAGCTTCGTGCAAAGCGGTTTTTCAGAATAGACGTTGAGTCCGCGCTTCAGCGCTTCGATGACGTACTGCGCGTGAGTATGGTCCGGCGTCGACACGTTGACCGAGTCGATCTTGTTGCCCATGTCCGCAAACATCTCGAAGGCATCGCGATAGACCTTGGCATCGGGATTGACCTTCTTCGCCGCCTCGAGATAGACAGAATCGACATCGCAGATCGCGGCGATGTGGACGTCGGGATGATATTTGATGCCGTACATGTCGGCGCGCGCCATGTTACCGGTGCCGATGCAAGCGTGCGAGAGCATCTCGTTAAGTCCGCGGCGCTTGACGATCGCGGGGAATCCGGCAAAAGGCGCAAGTGCCGCGCTCGCACCGAGAACTCCGAGGAACTTACGACGATTCAGGTTGTTTTTCATAACTGAGGTAATTGCAAAACCCTC
>DCIL01000054.1:0-7302 GCA_002315875.1 Verrucomicrobia bacterium UBA1727
TTGCCGGTGGCCATAGAGGAGTTGTCATACCCGTTCCCATTCCGAACACGGAAGTCAAAGGCTCCATCGCCGAGGGTAGTGCGGGACTCGCCCGTGCGAGAGTAGGACGCTGCCGGCTCTTTTTTTTCTCACGCTTCGCGCTCGAAAAACGCGAGCCGGCAGCGTCCGCTAACACGCGGCGCTTCGCTTGCGGTTGATTCTTCGCGCGTTGCGCTTGAATAACGCCGGCTTTTTTATTTTCATTTTCCTGTAGCTGTTCGCTCGATGAGCAAGACGATTCAGGTCTGGTGTAGGGCGTTGAGAATCGACCAATGGACGAAGAACGGTGCCGTGATGATGGCCTGGTTCTTCTCAGTTGCGGATTCTTCTCAGCGCGAGATTGCCCGCGGTTGGGAGTCCTTCCTGATGGCACTCCTGATGGCGGGTGCTTTTTCATTGGTCTCGTCCGCTTTCTATCTGCTCAATGACGTTGCGGACTTTGATTCGGACCGTTTGCATCCGGTCAAGAAGCATCGTCCGATTGCCGCCGGACTCATTCACCGCTTCACCGCCGTTCGTGCCGCGCTCGTGCTTTTCGCCTGCGGCTTTCTTTATCCGGCGTTGGTAGTGATGCTCCTTCCCTCGCGTATGCTGGCCTTCGCCACCATGCTCGCGTATACCGTAATACAATGCCTTTATACCGGCTTCCTTAAACGCATCCCGTACGTGGATGTGATGGTTCTCGCTTCTGGTTTCGTCTTGCGCGCGATTGCAGGCGCGGCCATCATCTCCGCCTTCATTTCTCCATGGCTGCTCATTTGCACCTTTACGCTTTCGATGTTCCTTGCCTTCTGTAAGCGTCAGGCGGAGATGGAGTCCGCCATCGGTGCACGTCAGGTGCTCACGCAATATCATCCGCGTGCCCTCAAGTTCCTGATTTACCTTACCGCGCTTGCTTCGGTATCCGAATACTTCATGTACACTATGGTATCGAAAATGGGAGAGCGTTTCGGATGGCTCTGGATCACTTCGGTTTTTGTCGCGCTGGGAATCGCCAGGTACATCTTCCTCGCCAGAAGCAAGGTCGATGTCGAACGTCCCGAACGCATTCTGCTGTCCGATCGGATTCTCTGGTTGATCATCGGCGGCTATTTGCTTAGTGCGATTCTCGCTGTAGTCTGTGGTCTATGACGGAATTTCTCGACATCCTTGCCTCGCGCAGGCGATTCGGAATGAAGCCGGGACTCGATACGATCACCCGGCTTTGTGATTTGATGGACAATCCCAATCGTCGTCTCGGGAAGGTCATACACATCGCAGGCACGAACGGCAAGGGCGCGGTGTCCGCAATGCTCGATGCCGCGCTCGAAAATTCCGCGCGATATACTTCGCCGCATCTCGTCCGTATCAACGAACGATTCTTCCTCCGCAGCAAGCCGATTGACGATGCGACTCTCGATCGTGCCGCGGCTGCGGTGTATGAGGCCACGAAGCGAATGGAAGGAACGAACGAGCTTACGTTCTTCGAGGCACTCACGGCAGTTGCCTTCAAGGTGTATTCCGAAGCTGAGCTGGAATGGACGATTCTCGAGTGCGGGCTCGGTGGGCGCCTCGATGCGACCAACGTGTGCGAGCCGGCTCTTTGCGTCATCACCAAGATCGGACTCGACCACTGCGATTGGCTCGGCACGACGGTCGAACAGATCGCCGCGGAAAAAGCCGGCATCATCAAGCGTGGCGTGCCGATCGTGCTTGCGCGGAACGATGATGCGGTTCGCGAAGTGATCGAGTCGCGTGCGCGCGAACTCGGCGCACCGTTCTACTACGCGCCCGAACTTGTATCCGCCGACGATGTTCCCTTCGACCTTTCGCTCCGCGGCAGTTTCAACCGTGAGAATGCGCGGACTGCGATTGCCGCATTGAAGGTGCTTGGACAAGAGCCGCGCAATTTCAATCGTGTCGTCTGGCCGGGACGATTCCAGCAGGTGGGACGCTTCCTCGTTGACGGAGCGCACAATCCGCCGGCGGCGCGTGCGTTGTCCGAAGCCATTTCCGAAGAATATTCCAATGCGCGTTTCAATTTGATCTTCGGCGCTTGCGGTGATAAGGACGCGAAGGAGGTCATTGCAATTCTTCGTCCGCATCTCACCAAGGCCTTTGCAGTGAAGACAAATAATCCGCGGTCGCTATCTTCGCACGAGACCGTTGAATTGATACGCGAGGTTGGACTCGACGCGGTCGCCTGCGATTCGCTTGAAGAGGCAATCGACAAATCAAGCGGTGCGACATTGATCTGCGGCTCACTCTTTCTTGCTGGCGAAGCCCTCGTTTCTCTCGGAGCATTTCCATGGTGCGATAATCGTTTCGATCCGTCAGAAATGCTTCGCACATCTTGAGCGTTTTCCGTTTCGACGAATCAATTGGTGGTGGTCGGTTAGCGGCGAGTGCGAGGAAACGAACACTATCAGTTGTGCCGCGAAAAATAATTTTCTACAATTTCCCCCTTGCAAACTCAATAAAAACTTGGTATATTACGCGCTGTAGCACGGAAAAGGTTTCCGGTCTACATCACTAGTGAAACAAAAAGGATCATAAAAATGGCTAAGAAGGTTCCCTCTACCAAGTCCGAAATCATGGCCGCCATCGCTGAGGCCGCTGGCATCTCCAAGAAGCAGGCTGTTGCCGCTTACGATGCGCTCCTCGCGATCGCCTATGCCGGTGCCAAGCAGCCCAAGGGCATCATGCTCCCGGGCCTCGGCAAGATGCTCAAGGCGAAGAGCAAGGCTCGCATGGGCCGCAATCCCGCCACTGGCGCCGCGATCAAGATTCCGGCCCGCACCAAGGCGAAATTCCGCCTCTGCAAGGCCGCTAAGGACGCGGTTCTCGCGTAATTGGCGCAGCGTCGTCTGATAGACGATGCGAGAAAAGGCGCGGGTTCCACCAGAACTCGCGCCTCTTCTTTTTGGTATAATACCCCATAAATGACAAAGGCTTGGAGCATATTGCCGGACGAGTGGAAACCGATCCTCAAGGAGCGGGGGCTTCGTCCGTTCCGCGCCGACCAGATTCTGCAGTCGCTCTACCGCGATTACATCACCGATTGGGATCAGGCGACGACGCTTCCGAAGGATTTCCGCGAGACGCTGAAGACGGAGTTTCCGCTTACCGAAAGTGAGGTCATGGCCGAGGATGTCGCGCAGGACGGCACGCGCAAGCTGCTGATTCGCTATGCGGACGGGGAATGCGTCGAGACCGTGCTCATTCCCGCGCGCGATCGTTTCACACAATGCATCTCGACGCAGGTCGGTTGTGCGATGGGCTGTGCGTTCTGTGCTTCCGGATCGAAGGGCGTGGTCCGTTCGCTCAAGGCGGACGAGATCGTCGCCGAGTATCTCGCGGGTCGGCGCTACGGCGAGATCACCAACATCGTCGTGATGGGAATGGGCGAGCCGTTTGCGAATTACGATGAGACGTTGCGCGCGCTCAAGCTCATCAATGCCGGTAAGGGACCCAACCTCGGCGCGCGTCACATCACGCTTTCGACTTGCGGTGTGGTGCCGGGCTTCGAACGGTTGGCGGCGGAAGGAATTCAGTTCGAACTTTCGGTTTCGCTTCACGCGGCGAATGACAAGCTTCGCTCCGAACTGATGCCGGTGAACCGCAAGTGGCCGCTCGATGTGCTCTTGCCTGCGTGTGCGGACTACACGAATCGCACGAAGCGCATCATCACTTTCGAATACACGGTGATCGACGGCGTGAACTCGAGCCGTGCGGACGCCGAGGAACTTGCGCGTCAGGTGCGGCGCGTGCCGATGGCGAAGGTGAATCTCATACCGCTTTCACCAGTTGATCATCGTCCCGACTTCCACACGCCTTCGGATGCTACGATGCTGATGTTTCTCGATGTCCTGATGCGTGCTGGAGTTCAGACAATGCTCCGTCGCAGCCGCGGCAAGGATGCGTCCGCCGCGTGTGGACAGCTTCGTCTCAGAAAGGCCCCGCAGAAATGAAGATCAGCGAACTCCTCTCGTCCAAAGGTCCCTCGATTTCCTTTGAGGTCTTTCCGCCTAAGCGCAGCGACCCTGCTCTTTTCGCCGAAGAGGAACATGCGATGGCGAAGACCAAGGCGGTCATATCTGAAATCGCCGCGCTCAAACCTTCGTTCATTTCCGTCACTTACGGCGCCGCCGGCGGCACAACTGGCGCCAATACCTGCGAAATCGCGCGTCACGTGCTCGGCTGCGGAGTGCCTGCTCTCGCACACCTGACCTGCATCGGGTCTTCGCGTGATAAGATTGCGGACGAGCTCAAGTCCTTCCGCGAGGCCGGCATCGAGAACATTCTCTGTCTCCGCGGTGATTATCCGCCGGGTACGGACGCTTCGATGCGGGCTGGCGACTTCCGCCATGCCCTGGATCTCGTGAAGGTGCTCAGGCCTTCGACGTTCTGTCTCGGTGGTGCGTGTTATCCCGAGCGACATCCCGAATGCGAGCATATCGCGGACGATATCGAGCACCTCAAGGCGAAGGTGGATGCCGGCCTCGACTTTCTCACCACTCAGATGTTCTTCGACAATTCCGTCTACTACAACTACCTTTCGCGACTGCGGTCGAACGGAATCATGGTGCCGGTGGTCGCGGGCATCATGCCGGTTACCAATGGCAAGCAGATATCCCGCATCTGCAAATTGTCCGGCACCACACTGCCGCCGCGCTTCAGGGCGATTGTGGACCGCTTTGGGGAAGATCCCGCGGCGATGATGTCCGCCGGCGTCGCCTATGCCACCGAGCAGATCGTTGATCTTTTCGCGAACGGTGTCAATCACGTTCATGTCTACACGATGAACAAGCCGGACCTTTCGCGGATGATCATGCGCAATCTGGAGAGCATCGTCGCGAGATGAGGACTGACGCTCCGATCTCAAGGCGGGGAAGCTGGAAGCGTGTCGGCGATCGCGTCTATCTTTGCGGCACGCTGGGGAGCGAGTTCGATGCGTGGCAGCGGCGGCTCGCGGCGGTGTCCGCGGCAGATGCCTACGAGTCGCAGCAGCTCGGACTCGTCGAGGTTGAAAAATTGATGGACTCGCTGGAAGCGGAGGCGCGCGCCTCGCTTGCGTCCGATGAGACGCTCGCGCCGCGGCGCTCTCCCGGCTACGGCGAGATGCCGCTTGCTTTTTCAGCGGAGATAATCCGCGAGCTTGATGCGACCAAGGCGCTGGGAGTTTCGCTGACTAAGTCCGGGCTCCTTGTGCCGTCCAAAACCGTAACAGCAGTATGCGAGATAACGAAGTGAAGACAATCAGATTGGATGGCGGCACGGGCACGGTCCTGCAGGCGATGGGACTTGCCGCTGGAAAGGATCCGTGCGACTGGAATCTCGAGAATCCCGAGGCGGTCGCCGCTATGCATCGCGCGTATCTTGAGTCCGGCTCCCAAATCATTCTCGCCAATACCTTCGGCTGCAATCGGCTCAAGTATCACGGCTCGCATGCGCTCGGAGAACTTGTCTCCGCGGCAATTGCAATCGCTCGGCGCGAGGCCGCGGCGAAAGGCGCGAAGGTGGCGCTTGATGTCGGGCCTTCGGGACGTCTCCTCGCGCCCGCAGGCGACCTCTCGTTCGATGAGGCGTTCGATGCCTTTGCGGAAGCGATTCGTTTCGGTGGCGATCGTTCAGATTTGATCTTCATCGAAACCATCGGCGATTTGAACGAACTCAAGGCCGCGGTGATTGCCGCGAAGACGGTTTCCCATCTTCCTGTCTATGTTAGCGTCGCGCTCGACGTGAACGGAAAGTTGCTGACCGGCGGTTCGGTCGAGGCATTCGCAGTATTGATGGAATCTCTCGGAGTCGATGCCTATGGATTCAACTGCGGACTCGGTCCCGACCGCATGCTGCCGTTCGTCGACCGTCTGGCGGCGATTTCCACGAAGCCAATCATCGTCAAGCCGAATGCGGGAATGCCGCGGTTGGTGGACGGACGCACCGTGTTCGATGTCGATCCCGAAGAATTCGCCAAACTCGTCCGTCAGCTTGCGGAACACGGTGCTTCGATCATCGGCGGCTGTTGCGGCACGACTCCCGCGCACATCCGATCGCTCGACGGAATCGAAGCGATTAAGGTGTCTTCCTCTGCCAGTTCACCTCGCACGATGGTGTCTTCGCTTATGGACGCATTTGAGATTGTTCCGTATCGCGGCATAATCATTGGCGAGCGGCTCAATCCCACCGGCAAGAAGGCGCTCAAAGAAGCTTATGCGCGTGGCGATGTTTCCTACGTTTTGCGCGAGGCCGTTACCCAGCTGGAATCGGGGGCGGAGCTTCTCGATGTCAATTGCGGAGTCCCGGGACTCGACGAGCGAGAGCTCCTTTCCTCGACGGTGCTCACGGTGCAGACGGTGGCGACTTGTCCCATCGAGATCGACACCGCCGATCCCGCGGCACTTGAGGATGCGCTTCGCAAGGTGGCCGGCAAGCCGCTCGTCAATTCTGTGAACGGCAAGCGTGAATCGATGGACGCGGTCTTCCCGCTCGTGAAGAAGTACGGCGGCGCGCTGGTGGCGCTGTGTCTTGATGAGAGCGGCATTCCGTCCACGGCCGAGGGACGTCTTGCAATCGCGCGGAAGATTCTTGCGGAAGGCGAGAAGTACGGGTTCACGAAGGACGATTTCCTTTTTGATGCGCTGACGCTTTCGGTGTCGTCCGATCCGAAGGCGGCGATGGTAACACTGGAGACGGTGCGGCGGCTTACGGAAGAGCTCAAGGTAAACACGGTGCTCGGCGTGTCCAACGTTTCCTTCGGACTCCCAGATCGTGCCGCGCTCAACAATGCGATGTATTCGCTCGCGAAGAAGGCGGGACTTTCTGCGGCGATTGCGAATCCGTCCGCAATTCGCGACGAACTGCTTGCGGATGCCGAGGATGTGCTGATGGGACGCGATGAAGGATGCGCGAAGTGGATTGCCGCGCATTCGGGAGTGTCCGCGCCTTCGTCGGTTCGGAGTTCCGATTCTCCGACCGTTGCCTATGCTATTCGCCATGGCTTCACCGATGATGCCGGCAAGGCCGCAGCTGCCGCGCTTCAGTCCGGTTCCGCTCCGCTTGAGATCATAGATTCTGAAATCGTGCCCGCGCTGGAGGAGGTCGGGCGCGGATTCGAGAAGGGGACGGTCTTTCTTCCTCAGCTCTTGCGAAGCGCGGATGCCGCGGGCGTAGCATTTGCCGCGGTCAAGGCGGCGATGCCGTCCGATTGCGGACTCCGCAAAGGCGCAACCGCGGTACTGGCGACGGTCAAGGGTGATATCCATGACATCGGCAAGAACATCG
>DCIL01000054.1:7321-12722 GCA_002315875.1 Verrucomicrobia bacterium UBA1727
TGCGGGCGCTGCTGGAGAACTACGGTTTTGACGTCATCGATCTCGGGCGTGATGTTGCCCCCGAAACGATCGTGTCGCGCGCTCGCGAGAGCGGGGCGAAGATGGTGGGACTCTCCGCGCTCATGACGACGACTGTCGGGGCGATGGCGGATACGATTCGGCTCCTTCGCGAGTCGGGACTCAAGACGAAGGTCTGTGTCGGCGGCGCCGTGGTCACGCAGGAGTACGCCGATTCGATCGGTGCCGATTATTATGCCAAGGACGCGATGGCGACGGTTCGCTACATGGAAGGGCTATGAACATCGCATGAACAGGATTCTCTTTGATCACGATGAAATCAATGGTGACCTCGTCACCTTTTCCGATGTCCGTGCCGAGCATATTCTCAAGATCCTGCATGGCGAGATCGGACAGGAACTCAAGACCGGAGAGATCGGCGGCAAGATCGGCAAGGCGGAGATAGTCGCGATCGAGAACGGTGCGGTTACGGTCAGGATTGCTCACGACCGTGAGGCGCTGCCTTCCTGGATCGATCTCGTTCTGGCGCCGCCGCGTCCGCGGGTGATGAAGCGACTGCTGCCGCAGCTGGCGACGATGGGTGTGGGACGAATCTTCCTCGTGGGTGCGAAGAAGGTGGAAAAGGATTTCTGGGGTGCGACGCTTCTCAAGGAAGAGAATTACCGTCCGCTTCTGGTGGAAGGGCTTATGCAGGGCGGAGTTGCTACGGAACTTCCGATCATCGAAACGCGGCGGAATTTCCGTAAGTTCGTCCGCGACGAGCTTGAGTCGTTATTCCCCGATACCCGCAGAATCGTGGCGCATCCCTACGATGCGGACCGCGAATGCGATTCGTGTGACGACCGGCGGTTGTTGCTTGCAGTAGGCCCGGAAGGCGGGTGGACCGATGACGAGGTCGCGCTTCTCGAAGAGCACGGCTTCATCCGTCATTCGCTCGGTCCGCGCATCCTCCGCACCGACACCGCCCTCATCGCGTTGCTTGCTAATTTCAATCACCCTAATTTGGTATAATGTGCTTATGAGAAAATCAAATGAACTGCGTAGGATTGAGATAATCCGTAATTTCACCAAGCACGCAGCTGGTTCGGTTCTGATTAAGTGGGGCGACACCTGGGTATTGTGCACCGCCTCGGTCGAGGAGAAGGTGCCGCCGTTCATGAAGGATTCCGGTAAGGGATGGGTCACTGCCGAGTATTCGATGCTGCCGAGTTCGACTGGCGGCGGACGCAAGGATCGCGATATCAAGAAGCTCAAGCAGGACGCGCGGTCGACGGAAATCCAGCGCCTGATCGGGCGCGCTCTCCGTGCCGCGGTCGACATGTCGCTTCTCGGCGAGCGTCAGATCACGATCGACTGCGACGTGCTGCAGGCGGATGGCGGCACGCGCTGCGCGTCCATCACCGGCGGCATGATCGCCCTGGAACTGGCGGTGAAGAAGCTGCTGAAAGAAAAGAAGATCGCGAAAAGTCCAATAATTCATCGCGTTGCCGCGGTCTCGGTCGGTGTCTGCGACGGTAAGCCCACGCTGGATCTCGATTACATCCACGATTCCACGGCCGAAGTCGATCTCAATGTGATTATGACCGATGACGGACGCTTTGTCGAACTTCAGGGATGCGCCGAGCACAAGCCGTTCACGGACAAGCATCTCGGAGCGATGATCAAGCTTGCGAAGTCCGGCCTAAAGCGCATCTTCACCAAGGTGATGTGCGCTTCGTTCGTGTTGCTTTCCGCCGCGGCCTTCGGCTCGACTGCCGAATTGCATTGGAAGATGTCCGACGGCAAGATCGAGACGGAAAAAGTGGAGCTTGTCGTTCGTGACAATGGAAAACTCGAGACGCTGACGATACCGAAGACGGTCCTCGCTGCCAAGGGTGCGAAGTCGCTTGAGATCGTGCCGGACTTTGCGAAGGCGAAGAAGGGTGAGAAGGGTTTCTGGTTTACTCCCTACGGCGTCTATGGCGAGTATGACCGCGACAACGGATGGTTCTTTGCAGGGGCTGACCGCATGTCAATGCCGATGTTTGGATGGACGAATCCGCGCGGCGGATGCCTCGCCATAGTTACCTCGCTCAAGTATTTCGTACGCAATAAGATTCTCGCCAAGAACGGAGATTATACTGTTGCCGCGTTTTTGAACGACGAACTGCTCACTGATGCCTACGAGGATCTGGTGATTGAATATCACCGGCGTGCGCCGTCCGCCACCTACGCGGAACTGGCGAAGATCTACCGCGTCTATCAGCTTGAGCGCGGTGTTGTGCGTCCGTTCCGCGAACGCTTCAAGGAGAACAAGATTCTCGAGAAGGCGATCATGGCGCCAGAAATCCGCATCCGTATGGCGTGGAAGCCGGTGCCGAGTCCCATCAAGCATCAATCGCCGGAGAACGAACCCGAGGTGAAGGCGATGGTTACGTTTGATCGGATGAAGGACATCGTGAACGAACTCAAGCGCCAGGGAGTTGCGGACGCCGAGCTCTGTCTCGTCGGTTGGAACATCGGCGGACATGACGGGCGCTGGCCGCAGTATTTTCCGGCGGAGCCGAAGCTTGGTGGTGACGCCAAATTGATGGAGGCGATCCGCTACGCTCAGGATCAGGGCTATCTCATCGTTCCCCACGGCAATTTCGTCGAGGGTTATTCGATCGCCAACGATTTCGACATCGAGTGGGTGAGCAAGGATAGGAACGGCTCGCCGATCCTCTATGATCCGAAGGGCAAGACGACTTGGGGCGGAGGACTTCCGTACAAGATGTGTCCCCAGCGGGCGTACGAGAAGTTCTGCTCTCGGGACATTCCGCGGCTTGCGGCATTCGGCTTCAAGGGCATCGGCTACTTCGACGTCACTACGATCTGCGAACCGAAGCAGTGCCATGATCCGCGGCACCGCTGTAACTTCAAGCAGGGTTGCGAATATTGGGACAAGTGCGCGGCGATTTCGAAGCGTGAGCTCGGTGGTTTTTCGAGTGAGAGCGGCAACGATTATCTCGCTGGCAACTTTGACTATTCGCTCTACACTTATTTCGGAGATCCGCGGCAGATCGAAGAGAAATACGCGGCAGGCAAGGGCATCGCTAAGAAGGTGGTGCCGATTTGGAAGATCGTCTACAACGGCATCATATCCGACAATCCCTTCACCATCACCATGAACGCGGCGATCAAGGATCGTTATTCGCAGCTGAAATGGATCGAGTTCTCGGGACGCGCCTCGTTCTACATCTATCAGAAGTTCCGTTCGGCCGGCAAGAACTGGATGGGTGAGGAGGATCTTACCTGCGAGACGGACGAGCGGCTGAAATGGTCCGTATCCAAGATCAAGAACGGTTATGACGGCTACATGAAGACGCGGCACCTTCAGCTCGAATTCCTTGAGGATCATGCCGAGGTCGCGCCTGGTGTCTTCGAATCGACTTATTCCAACGGCGAGAAAGTGATTGTCGATTACAACCGCAACGAGTGGAGGATGGTGGGCGCGAAATGACGATGGCGGAACTAAAGGCGGGCGAATACGCCGAGATCACGGGCTATACGCTCGGCAATGCCGCGTATCGAGCGAAGCTGCTGGCGTTGGGACTCACGCGGGGAACGCAGTTCAAGATCATCAACGTCGCGCCTCTCGGTGATCCGTTCGAGTTGGCCGTACGCGGCTATCATCTTTCGCTCCGTAAGGACGAGGTTGGCGTCATCAAGGTGAAGAAGATCGGCAAGGATGAGGTTAGGTAGAGGGTAGAGGGTAGATAATGGATGTTAAGACGATAGGACTTATTGGTAATCCCAATTGCGGGAAGACGACTGTATTCAACGCCTTGACGGGCGCTAATCAGTCCGTCGGCAACTGGCCCGGTGTAACTGTTGAGAAAAAAGAAGGTTTTGCCGAACTCCCTCAACCCCTCAACCCCTCAACTTCTCAACCCCTCAACCCCTCAACTTCTCAACCCTTCACCCTTAAAATCGTCGACTTGCCCGGAGTCTATTCGCTGACCGCGACGAGTGAGGACGAACGGGCGACGCTTGAGTATGTGCTGACGCATGAGGCCGACCTTTACGTAAACGTCTTGGATGCAACGACTCTGGAGCGGAATCTGTATCTGACGCTTCTCATGTGCGAGCTGAAGGTTCCGATGGTCGTGGTGGTGACGATGATGGACATCGCCCGCCATCGCAACATCGACATTGATCTCGAGCATCTCTCAGAGCATCTTGGCGTGCCGGTCATCGGAGTTAATGCGAACAATCCGCTGGACATCGTCCGCCTGAAGAAAAAACTGTCCACTGTCCTACACCTACACCTTCCCTCTACGCCTGCCTCTGCCCCTACACCTCCCCTCATTCCTACCCTCAAGATTGACTACGGCAACGAGCTCGAGCAGGAGATTGACATTCTCGCCTCGTGTACGCTCAAGACGGCGCAGGCGCTGAAGGTGTCCCAACGCTGGGTCGCGATCAAGGCGCTGGAAGGGGAGCCGCTCGTCACGCAGAAGCTGATCGACTATCATGACATGGCGCCGGAAGTGGTTGAAGGGGCGATCGCGCGCGTTACTGACGTACTTGCAGATCCTCCGGACATTGAACTTGCCGAGGCGCGCTACGGCATCATCGCTGGACTTGTGCGCGATGTCGTGCAGGTTCGCAAGTCGAAGGTCTTCTTCTCGGAGCTCATCGACAGGTTCGTGTTGAACCGTTTTCTGGGCTTGCCGCTCTTCTTCGTAGTCATGGCCGGCGTCTTTTGGCTTGTTAGCACGATGGGTGAGGCGCCGACCGATTTCTTCGAGGGAATCGGATCGCTGATTTTCCAGCGCCTGCCTGCAATGCTTGCGACCGGAACCTTTGGCGCTCCCGATTGGGTGGTGGCCGTAATTGTCGCTGTCGGCGGTGCATTCAACATTCTTTTCTCGTTCATCCCGGTAATCTTCACGATGTTCCTCGCGCTCGCGGTGCTTGAGGACTCCGGCTACATAGCGCGTGCGGCGTTTCTGGCGGACCGTTTCATGCGCTGGATCGGACTTCCCGGAAAGTCCTTTGTTCCGTTGCTGATCGGTTTCGGATGCACTGTGCCCGCGATCCTTTCGACGCGAATGCTCGGCTCGCGCCGCGATCGGCTGCTGACGATTTTCATGATTCCCTTCATGAGCTGTGGGGCTAAGCTTCCGGTCTATGCGGCCTTTGCCGTTGCGTTCTCTCCTGAGGCGCCGTGGAGGTTGATGCTCGCGCTTTATCTCATTGGAATTATCCTCGGAACGCTCGTCGGCTTCATTCTCAAGAAGACGCTCTTCCGCGGAACGCCGGCACATTTCATCATGGAGTTGCCCCCTTATCATCTGCCGCGGCCGAAGCACTTTCTCAGGCACGCCGGCGAGAATCTCGTCGGCTTCCTCTGGCGGGC
>DCIL01000054.1:12751-30837 GCA_002315875.1 Verrucomicrobia bacterium UBA1727
TCATCGTGCCGATGATGCTGGTGCTGGGACTGATGAACAGCTTCGACATACACGGACATGTGAAGGTCAGTGACGAGGCCTCGTCCAATACTATGCTCTCTGTTGTCGGCCGTGCCTGCACGCCGGTCTTTGAGCCGATTGGTGTCGAGAAGGATAACTGGCAGGCCTCCGTTGCCATCTTCACCGGACTCTTCGCCAAGGAGTCGGTGATCGGAACATTGAACGGACTTTACTCGCAGTCCGCAGCGGCGAAGTCCGAAGAACTCGCCGAGCGCACCGAACTCAGGCGTCACTTCTCGAAGGGCTTTCACCAGGTGTTCGCATATTTGCTCTTCATCCTCCTGTACGTTCCTTGCGTGGGCGCGACGGCTGTCGTGTTCAAGGAAATAGGCAAGGCCTACGGGGCTGTTTTCGTTACTTACCTTACGGCACTCGGATGGTCGGTCGCGACGATGTATCACGCGGTGATGGTGTCGCATTCGATGGGATGGCTCGCGGCTGGCGCCAGTGTGGTAGCTGCGATGTTCGGTCTTTTCTGGCTTTACGGACGCAACCATCGCGTGGATGCAGGGTAGAGGTGTAGGTGTAGAGAAGAGGTGTAGGTGTAGGTGTAGGTGTAGGTGTAGGCGTAGGTGTAGGTGTAGGTGTAGGTGTAGGTGTAGGCGAAGGAGGGGAAATGATGTTAGAAGGAAAATGTGTTCTTGTTACTGGTGCTTCGTCCGGTATCGGGCGCGCAACTGCAATTCTCGCATCGCAACTTGGTGCGAGCGTGATTCTCACTGCTCGGCGCGAAGATGAGCTTGAGAAGACGCGGCAGTTGATGGCGAACTCGGCTTCGCACCGAATCGTTGTCGGCGACCTCACCGACTTCGGGTTCGTGCGCCAGCTCGTTGAAGAATCTGGCAAGGTGGACGGACTCGTCTATTCTGCCGGTGCGAGTTTCATCGCTCCGGTCGGACTTATTTCCGAACCTCGCTTCGAGTCGTTGATGCGCGTTAATTGCCATGCGTTTATCGAGCTCATGAATCAGTACGCGAATCGTTGCTTCCGAAAAGACAAGTTTTCGGCGGTCGCGGTTTCGTCCGTCGCCGCCAGTGCGGGATGGGCGGGTGGTGCCGCGTATTGCGCGACGAAAGGTGCGCTGTCCGCGGCAGTTCGGGCGATGGCGGTCGAGCTTGCGCAGAAAGGAGTCCGCGTCAACGCGGTGTGTCCTTCCACGGTCGACACTCCGCTCGTTGAGCCGGCGCGGAAGATGGATCCGGACGCCTTTGCCGCGAAGATCAAGGCCGATCAGCCGCTGGGGCTTGCGAAGCCAGAGCAAATCGCCGCGGCCATTTGTTTTCTATTGAGCGACGCTGCCTCGTTTATCACCGGGGTCGAGTTGCCAGTCGACGGCGGCTATCTCGCGAAATGAGAAATTCTTGAGGCTATATGAAAATAGTTGCTATAGTAGTTGTTTCGCTGATGGTGGGTGTGATGACGGCCAGCGCGGCTGATTATCTCAAGGAACCGTTTCCGGAAAGCGGGGTGTCGTTCATGACTAAGGCGCCGGACGGACGGGAGGGACGCGGCTTTCTTTTGGATGCGAATCAATTGGCCGGCTGTCGGGTGAAGTTCAGCTGTCTTTGCGAGTCGAAACTCGGACTGCCTTCGCAACGCTGGCAAGGCGGCAAGTTCATGGTCACTTACAAACACAACGGACTTACGGACTATCCTGGTTATCTCTTTCCGACGACGCCGTTCGCCGAGCGCGAGATTTCGGTCACGGTGGAGTTTGAGCATGATACGACCTGGGCGAATGTTCACTTCGGAATCAACCATGCGCAGGGTAGTGTGAGGTTCAGGAATCTCGAGATCAAGGTGCTCGGACGTCTCGCGGATCTGCGGCCGGTCGCCAACGCACCGTTGCCCGACGGACTCTTCAAGCCCGCGCCGCGCAGTTGCTTTGCGAACGTGCCTTTTACCATCGTCAAGCCCGAGGTGCCTGGCGGCAATGCCGTACTGGGAATCAACGCCGGCAAGACGTCCGAAGTCGAACTCAAGGACCTCGCCGGCAAGCGGCTCTGGCTTCTCCATCGTTTCGGCGGCGGAAAGATGAAGGTCACGGGCGAGAAGGGTTCTCGCGAAATCGAAGTGGCGCCAGGCAAGATGGTCGGCTACGCCTGGCGCGGCAAAGGCGACAAGCCGCAATACCTTTATGTCAGCGGATTCGATGTGTCCGATCTCGGAGCCATCGACACCGTTGCTTTTACGGCTGGGAAGGATCCGTGGGAGATTTTCGGCATCACGGTTTCGGACGAGGATTTCAAGCCGGTGGAGAATCCGGAGATAGTCCACGAGGGCGAGGTCTGGAAGCGTCCCCCGAAGAGCGCACCGGCCCGAATCGTCCCGGGGAGCGTTCTCGACCTCACCGATGTGCTGCCGATGGAGCCGGCGGAGCGGGTGGTCATTCGCGGCGGACGGTTCGTGCGCGCTTCGGACGGCAAGCCGATGCATTTCCTTTCGGACGCCCACTGTTTCTTCCGCCGCGTGACCGGCTTCTGGAGTCACAAGCCAGAGTTCGACAGTGATGAGCGCATCCGTGAGTTCGTGCTGGAGATGAAACGCCGCGGCTTCAACATGTTCCGCCTGCATTTCACGGACGCCTCGTTCATGGTTGATTCGAAGAACGATTACGAGATGAATCCGAAGATGGTTGATGCCTTCCATCGGCTCGTCAAATACATGAACGAGTACGGGGTGTATCTCAATCTCGACGTAATGGCGAGCGGGCTCGGATGGTACGCGGGTTACGCGTGGGGCGAGCCGGCGCCGGGACAGAAGGTGGTCGGCAAGCGCGGCATCTATCTCAATGCCGAAGCGCGCGAGAACTGGCGCCGCGGCTGCGAGATGCTCTTTTCGATGAAGAATCCGTACACCGGTCGTCAGCTCAAGGACGAGCCGTGTCTCGTGTGCGCGGTCGCCTACAACGAACAGGAGTTCGGCTTTTCCGTGCCTGGCAAGAAGGGCTATGCGGACTGCACCGAGCAGTTCCGCAAATGGCTGAAGCTGCGGTACAAGAAGATCGAGGCGCTCAATGCGGTCCGCAAGTCCTCGTACTCGAGCTTCGATGAGGTGCCGGTCTTCACGGCGAACGATGTCTCGCATGCAATCACTCCGTCCGGTTACGATGCGATGTGCTTTATGGACGACATGCAGGTCTCGCTGACGAAGAAGTACAACACATGGTTTCGCACTTATGCTCCGGATAGGGCGATCTCCAATTGGAACATGGCTAAGGACCTACGGCAGATGAGCTTGCGCAAGTATTGCGACTACGTATCCATCAACGGTTATCACGCGCATCCGTTCGGCGATCGCTTCCGTCATGGCAATGGCGATTATCAGGAGCCGAGCAGCTGCATTTCGATGTCCGCGCTGCTTGCGCGCTCGTTCGCCGCGTGCCGTCTCCAGGGTAAGCCGATGCTGGTCACCGAATATTCGATCGGCTGGTGGAATCGTTACCGCTACGAGATGGGTTTCGTGATGGGTGGATACGCCGCGCTGCAGGGTTGGGACGGCCTCACGCCGTTCTCCGAGAACGCGACGATCACCACCGATCCGGCTCCGGTGAGCACCTTCGAGCATTGGCGTGATCCCGTTTTGCTGTCCGGAAATCTCATCACGGCGCTCGCCTTCCGCCGTGGCGATGTAGCGCCGAGCGGACTCAACATCCGCCTGACCATCGACCGTCGCAAGCTCCTCGACAGTCGCAATTCACAGTTCGCGCTTTCCGATCCGCAATGTGAGCTCGCGCTGATCGGATCGCTCGCGCTGGCGGTGGACGAGCCGGCCGACCGCGGCTCGTTCGAGCGGCAGGCGCAGTCCGGTGCGGCGATAATCTTCCAGACCGCGGGCTTCCAGACGTCCGAAAAGGATACCGCAGAGACCGGCGGAGATCTCGTCGCGGCGCTGCGTGCGGAGCGGAGGATTGGGACGGATAACGCGACGGACGCGGCGAAGCGCGTCTTTGAAAGTTCGACCGGCGAATTGCTGCTTGACGCAAAAGAGTCGTTCATGCGCGTAAATACTCCGCGAATGCAAGGCGTTTGTTCCCAGGGCGGCGCGTATTCCGAACTTCCTGATGTGAAGATTCTCAAGATGTCCCGTCGCGGCAATCTCGTGGTGATGGCTCGTGATGGATTGAAGTCGATCCGCGAATCGAATCGACTGCTTGTTGCCTATGTCACCGATGCTTCCAACGAGGGAATGGCCTTCGCCAACGAGGGATCGCGTCTGCTGAGCATGGGGACTCTTCCGGTGCTGCTCGCGACGGGCGAGTTCCAGGTGGCGGTCCGCACCGAGCACGCGAAGACGCTCAAGGCGTGGGCGGTTGCCGTGGACGGTTCGCGCATCGCCGAGATTCCGCTCACGCGCGGCGCGAATGCCGTCAAGCTGTGTGTCGATACCGCCGAGCTTTCCTGCGGTCCCGTCTTCTATTTCGAACTTGCTGAAAAGTGAACGGTTTTGGTATAATGCGCAAAATAAAATCTAAAGGAAGGATTGCGTAAAAATGGGCGAAATTACTTTTGAGCAGGCGTGGGCTTATGGCGGTCCGCTGATGTGGGTGCTGGCGTTCTTCAGCGTGATGGCGCTTGCGGTGGTTTTTTACGTGTGGTATTCGCAGGCGCGCTCGATCTGCGTGCCTGATGCGCTTGATCGCATTCGCAAGGCGTCCGATCCCGCGGCGGAAGGGGGACGCATCGCGGATCGCATGATGGCTTCGGTGGATTGGCTTGCGGACATCGCAGCGATTGCCCCGCTCGTCGGACTGCTCGGCACGGTGCTCGGAATGTTCCAGGCCTTCGGCGGCATCGCCAGCGATGTCTCCGCCGGTGCCAAGCCGGTCGTGCTCGCTCAGGGCGTTTCGCAGGCGATCGTGACGACGATCTTCGGACTTGCGGTGGCGATTCCTTCGCTTCTGGCGTATGCCTTCCTACGTCGTCGCTGTCAGAAGCGCATTGCCGAAATCGAAGCGGAGGCGTAATGAAATTCGTCCGTCGCAATCGCTCGAAGGCCCCGCAGCTGGCGATGACGTCCATGCTTGACGTCATCTTCCTTCTGCTGTGCTTCTTCGTGACCGTGAGCGTCTTCTCGCAATGGGAAAGCGAGATTTCGATCAAACTGCCCAGAGCCGAGAACTCCACGGAGCCCGATCGGCTTCCGGGCGAGATCATCGTCAATCTTGCGGAGGATGGCAAGGTGACGGTCAATGGACGGGTCCTTGCGCTTTACGATCTCGGGGTCCGCCTGAAGCGCATCTCGCAGTTCTATCCCGGACAGCCGGTAATAATTCGTGCGGACAAGAACGTCAAGTACGAGAAGCTGATGGAACTCATCGACACTTGCCGCGCCGCGAACGTCTGGAATTTTTCGCTCGCCACCGAGGGTAAATGACGCGCATCGAGGAGTTCGGCTGGTCGGGTCCGGTGGAGCCGGGTATCGCCCGGGTCATCTCCTCTCACGGCGACTACTATCACTTGGTCGCCAACGAGCAGGGCGGTGAGATTCTCGCGCGGCGCAAGAAAAGCGTCTTCAAGTACCGCAAGCGCATCGAAAGTTCCGCTGGCGACGGATTCGTCAATTCCCGCCGCGCCGATTTGAATGCCGAGCTCTTGAATCCGATCACCGGCGACTTCGTGCGCTACCGCTATAATTCGCAGGGTGAGTCGATGATCACCGAGGTGCTGCCGAGGTTCTCTCATTTCGAGCGCAAGGATCCGACGGCGCGCCGCTCTTCTCAGACGCTGGCGGTCAACTTCAACACGCTGTTCGTGATGATGTCCTTGAACGAGAACTTCTCCACCGCGCGCATCGAACGGTTTCTCGCGCTTGCCGAGGACATGGGCGAGGCGGAGGCGGTGGTGGTGCTCACCAAGGTCGATCTGCGCGAACCGGGGGACGAGGAGTTTATCGACGAGCTCGTTTCGACAATTGATGGAAGGGCGCGGCTCATCGAGATTTCGTCCGTATCCGGCGAGGGACTCGACAAGGTGCGCGAATACGTCACTCCGCGGCGGACGGTGGCGTTCATCGGATCGAGCGGCGTCGGCAAGTCGACTTTGCTCAATGCGCTCGCCGGTGAGGAGTGGGCGGCCACGCAGGAGATTCAGGACTGGAGCGGCAAGGGACGTCATACGACCACTTCGCGGGAGCTGGTGATGCTGCCGGATGGTGCGATGGTCGTGGACACGCCTGGAATCCGAGAAATCGGACGGATCGGCGAGGCGGAGGAGTTGCTCGTCAAGGGCGAGTCGTCGCATCGCTGGAGAAAGTGAGGCGGCATGCCGGGAAGCTGGGCGATGATCAAATGTATGCTGCTCTACGGACCAGTGGCGGTGTCCGTCGTGGCCTTCCTCGCCTACGTTCTTCCGCTGAAGGCGAAGTGGTGGGCGAAGATCGCATGGACGGCGTTCTTCGCTTTCTCGGGACTTAAGTTCATCGCCTTCTCCCATTGGGGCGGGAATATGTTCAATCCGTATTTCCCCGAGCCAGTGGCGTTCTTCTGGTGCTTCGCCTGCGACATGACGGTTTACATCGCTCTCCTTTCCGTCGTCTGGTGGCTGAAGTGGCATCGTGGTACGGTCATCGCAGTCGCGGCGGCCTTGCTCTCGGCCTGGGGACTTTGGAACGGCTTCTGCACTCCACGCGTCGTCGAGCTTACGCTTGAATATGACAATCTGCCGCGGTCGCTCGAAGGGTATCGCATCATCCACATCAGCGACTTCCACACTTGCCGCGGCATCACCACCTGGCGGACCGAGCGCACCGTAGATCTTGCCAATTCGCTCAAGGCCGATCTCATCTGCCTCACTGGCGATTTTCTGGACGGACTCGTGAAGACGCGTCCCGAGGACCTCAAGCCCTTTGCGCGTCTCAGGGCGAAGGACGGAGTCTGGGCGGTGACCGGCAATCATGAGTTCTACAACAATCTGCCGAAATGGGAGAAGGCGTTTGAAGAGAACGGAATCAACCTTCTCGCCAATCGCTGTGTCCTGCCGCGAGAAGGGCTGGCAGTCGGAGGAGTCCACGATCGCGACGCCGCCATTCCGTATCGCAAGCTTCCGAAGTCGTATTATCCTGCTGTGCGGACGGCCTTTGCGGACGCCAAGCGCGGCGAATTTCGATTGCTGATGCAGCATCGTCCTCAGCTGGCCGACGAGTATGCCGCGGAACTTGGTGTGCGGTTGCAGCTTTCGGGACACACCCATGGCGGTGTCACTCCGGTGATGGAGCCCTTTGTTGCCGAGAAGAACGGTGGATTCGTGAAGGGATTGTATCCGCTCCAAGGAAAGTGCGGAAACGCCTTTCTTTATGTGACGGCGGGCGCAGGCGTCTGGGGCGGACTCCCCGCGCGGCTGTTCAATCCCTCGGAAATCGCGCTCATAACTTTGAGAGGAAAGTGAATTGACGATGATTAAATTTCCAAGTCGTATGATCATTTTAGCCACTGCTTGTTTGGCGCTAACCCTCAAGGCGGAGACATCTCAGTTTTTCCACGAGGTTACCTGCGCGAATAATTGTCCCAAGGTCTTCGATGGCCTCGTCATGAAGAGCATCGAGGTTACGAGGCAGTCGCAAGGCATGGTCGCCTCGCATTTCGGATGCACTGCCGCGGTTGCGGGACGCTACTTCGGACGCAATTACGATTGGACGCTCGACACCGTCGACGAGTATCTCGTGCGGGTTCCTGCCGCGTCTGGCCGCCATGCTTCGATCGGTGTCTCGGCGCTTGGCTCGCTTGCGGTTCTTCACGATTTCGGCATTGATTATTCGGCGGATGACGAGCGCTCGTGTCTTCCGTATCTCACGGTGGACGGAGTCAATGACGCGGGAGTGGCAATCAGCTGTCACTTTGTCGAATTGGGCGATGTCGGCATGACCACCGGAACGTGCGAGTCGTCCGCCCGCAGTCTGCCTTGTTCGCGTTTCGTTCGTGAAGTGCTCGACACCTGCGCTTCCGCCCGCGCGGCGACGGAACTCGCGCGTTCGTCCAATCTCTATGCACTGCCGGGTCTCGAACTCCAGTGGCTCGTGGCCGATCGCTCGGGCGAGTCCTTTGCAATCGGCATCGTCTCGAATCGCGTAATTGTCACACCGCAGGCGAAGACGCTCGTCAATTACAGTCTCGCGGCCAAAAACCTGACCGGCGAATTGCCTCCGCTCTCATCGGGCATGGAGCGTGAGGCGCGGCTTACGGCTGGACTTTCCAAGGTCAAGTCGGTGGCGGACATGCAGTCGCTCATGAAGGATGCCTACTATTCGCATTATCTTGCCGAGGGCAATGAGCATAAATGGTGGAGCGAGATGAATGGGACGGAAAACGAGTTCCTCGAGCGCTATCCGAAGAGTCCCGAAAAGTTCTTCAACGGCGACACCAATCTCTTCAATGAGGCGAAGGCGGCGCGGCTCGCGGCCTTTGCGACCGAGCGCGCAGACCTGAAGGCTGGACTCGATCATATTCGCCGCACGGGAAAGCGTCCCGAAAAGAACGGGGCGTGGATGACTCTCCATAGCTGCGTCTATGATCTCGAAAATCTTTCGGTCGAGGTGCGCCTTCTCGAAAGCGACAGCACCTATCGATACTCCTTGCGTCCGCCGGTCACCGTCCAGAGTTATTTCTGCACTTGGGCAACTCAAGGCACGACGCTTTCGCAGCTCAAGGTGGACGACAAGAGCATCTTCGCCGGCGATCAGGGTACGGGCAGTCAGCGCGATAACCTCAACGAGGAGGTTCTCTTTGGCGAGAAGGGTTGGGCGCGGACGCACTATCCCAAAAATCGCGGGCAGCTCATCTTCCTTCTTGACGCCGGCTGGGATCTTCCGTATGGCACTAAGAGCGACTGGCACGGACTTCCCCTCCGCGGCGAATGCGTACCGGACGCGAAGCGCTTTCCGAGTTTTAAGGGCACGAAGGTCGAGCGGCTCAAGGCGCTTTGCGAGAAGATTCGCTCGCTTGGATGGCTTGGCACCGGCATCTGGATTCCCGAACATGTCCGTGGAGACGTGCCCGGCCATGATGGCATCGCTAAAAAACTCCTGAGCGATGAGGAAATGCGCCGCGTGCTCACCGAGAAGATGCAGCTTTGCCGCGAGGCCGGTATCGCCTACTGGAAGGTGGATTGGGGAATTCGCTGGCGTGATCCGAAGCTGCGTCAGATGATGACCGAGGTTCGCGATCGGGTCTATCCCGAGCTGATTATCGAGCACTGTTGGGTTCCGGGATCGCCTTATAACGGCGTCAAGTTCGAGAAAGACGGCACGGTCAGCGGCAACGGACGGCTTTTCGGCAATGCGAAGTGGGAGGAGCGGCGCGCGGAACAGCTGGCGATACTGGCGGTGTCGGATACCTTTCGCACCTACGACGAGCTTTCTCCGTTCAGCTATGTGACTACGCTCGAGCGCTGTGCGTATTACTCGCAGATGGCAGAGGAAAAACATCTGCCGGTCGTCCTCAATGTCGAGGGAGTGGCGAAAGTTGCCGCGGGACTCGGACATACGATGGGTGTGATGCAGCGGGGACTCGATGCCGCCGGTAAGCCCTTTGCGAACGATGCGTGTCTCGCGCTCGAATGGAGTAAGATAGCGCCGCCGTTCGGACACGATACCTCGATGACGACGTGCGTATCCAAGGCGGTGATGTCCGATGCGTGGACGTATTCGACCAAGGACTGCTCATGGATGACCGAGGCGATCGGCAAGCGCGTCGAGCAGTCCGCCCCAGCCATCGTCACTCGCGGCATGCCGCTTCCCGAGGTCTCGACATCGGGCGTGTGTCCGTACGTGTGCGGAGCTAAATATCCGAACGGAGCGGTTTCGGTCGTGCTGTTGCCGCGGACGGTGGACGGTGAGAAAGAAGTTTACGACGCGGCGAACGTGCGGCTTCCGATAAAACTTGCGAAGGGATGTCCGCTTTTGGCGTGGGGACGCTTCGCCTCGCTTACCTTCGGATGCGAGATGACGCAAGGGGCGCGGGTTTTCGCGAAGAATCTTCTCGACGGCACGAAGCGCGACATCTCCGCGAATTGTACGTTCGGTGCGGACGACACAATCACCATCAAGGGAGTATGGACATTGACAGCCACCGGCAAGGAACTTCGGCACGGAGTCATCATCGTCGAGCCGGCAGTAGGTAAGGGCGGAATCTTGTTGGAGGCGGAGCAGTTCGCGGACAAAGGTGGATGGACGGTTGACTCGCAGTTCATCGATCAGATGGGCTCGTCCTATCTGCTCGCCCACGGACTCGGACGGAAAGTGGCGGACGCGAAGACGTCCTTTGAGGTCAAAGAGCAAGGCGAGTATGAGATGTTCGTGCGGACGATCAACTGGTCCGCGCGTTGGGGCAAGGGTGCGGCGGGACGATTCGCTGTTGCGGTGAACGGATCGAAGCTTGAGACGGAACTTGGCACTGGCACTGCAGAATGGACGTGGCAACGGGCGGGTAAGGTCGCACTGAAGAAGGGACGCAACGAACTCGCGCTTTGCGATCTCACCGGCTTCGACGGAAGATGTGACGCGGTCTGGTTTGGTCCCGAAAGCGCGATACGCCGTCCCGTTGCCGCGGAAGAATCGCGCCAATACGATTTCGTCGTGGTCGGCGGAGGGGTCGCCGGAGTTTGCGCGGCGGTTTCGGCGGCGCGGTCCGGACTCAAAGTCGCGCTCGTTCATAATCGTCCAGTGCTCGGCGGCAACAATTCTTCGGAAGTGCGCGTGCATCTCGGCGGTTATGCCAACCTGCCGCCGTATCCGCGGCTGGGGGACGTTCTCAACGAGTTCGCGCCCGCAGAGTATGGCAATGCGCGTCCGCCTGAGTTTTATCGGGACGATCTCAAGCTCAAGATCGTGAAGGGCGAGAAGAATCTCGATCTCTATCTCAATACACATGCCAACGGGGTGGAGAAGAATGGTGATTCTTCAATTGCCGCGGTCAAGGCGGTCGATGTGATTTCTGGACGTCGCCTGCGGCTTGTCGCGCCGCTCTTCGCGGACGCGACCGGAGACGGCACGATCGGTGCGCTGGCGGGTGCCGAGTTCATGATGGGACGCGAGGCGGCGGATCGTTTCGGCGAGTCGCTCGCTCCGGCGAAGGCCGACGCGATGACGATGGGCGCGAGCGTCCAGTGGTATGCGGAAAAGAAGAAGGACGGCGACTGCGCCTTCGCCAGCGAGGAGTGGATGCTTGGATTCGATGAGAAGAGTTGTCGTCCCGGAATGAAGGGCGATTGGGACTGGGAGACCGGCATCGGACGCAACCAGATCACCGAGGCCGAGCGGATTCGTGACTACGGAATGCTCGTTGTCTATTCCAACTGGTCATATCTCAAGAATCGCTATTCGAAGAAGTCCGAATTCGCCGCGGCCCGCCTCAAGTGGCTTTCGTTCGTTGCCGGCAAGCGCGAGTCGCGTCGGTTGACGGGAGATTTCATTCTCACTCAGCGTCACATTGACGAGCGCGAATTTCAGAAGGACGGCACCTGCGCCACGACCTGGACGATCGATCAGCATTATCCGTGGCCGGAATCGCACACGCATTTCAAGGGCGAACCGTTCCAGGCCGAGTCGCGCAACCATCTCATCTGGCCGTATCCGATTCCGTTCCGTTGCCTTTATTCGAAGAACATCGGCAATCTGCTCATGGCGGGACGCGACATCTCGGTCTCGCACGTGGCGTTGGGTACGACGCGGCTCATGCGTACGCACGGAATGATGGGCGAGGTCGTCGGCATGGCGGCAGCGGTTTGCCGCGCTCACGGATGCTCTCCGCGGCAAGTGTATGAGAGACATTTCGAGGAATTGCGCGAACGGATGCTCAAGGGCATCGGCAAGCCGGGGGCATACGCTCCGCAGACCTACAACCAGCAGAGTTCGCTGGATCCGGACATCAAGCTGAAGCATCTCGAATCGGTGAAGGGAAAATGAAGACGAAGGAAAATCCGTTTGTAATGTGTCTTACGAACACGGTGGCGTCCAATTTTACCGCCAACGTATTGCTGGCCATTGGCGCGAAGCCGGCGATGATCGAGGAGCCGTCCGAAGCCGAAGCGCTTGCGAAGGTGGCGGACGCGGTGCTGGTGAATCTCGGGACGGTCAATCCGCGGCAGGCGGACGTCATGCGCGCCGCGTTGCGCGGAATTGCCGCGTCCGGTACGCCATGGGTGCTCGATCCCGTCGCTTGCCATCTCCTCTCCTATCGTGCGACTTTGATGAAGGAGTTTCTGTCCGCCGCGCCTTCGCTCATCCGCGGCAATCACGACGAGATCGATTGGTTGCGCCGCGAGTGTGATCCCAAATGCGTGATGCTGTCCACCGGCGAGATCGATCGCGTCTACGAAAACGGCAGACTCGTAGAAGAGATCAGTGGCGGAGTGAAGATGCTCCAGACGGTGACGGCGACGGGATGCTCTCAGGGCGCGATTTGCGCCGCGGCGCTCGGGATGGGTATGAGTCCGCTCGAGGCGGCGAAATGGACGAGTCGCAAGATGAAGAAGTCCGGCGAGATCGCGTATGCTAAATCTCCCGCCCCGGGCAGTTTCCAGATTTCACTCATCGACGCCCTCGCTAACTCATATTGCTAAAGACGATGAAAAGCGTATTTTCGACTTTCTTGCTGGTGGGCTTGTGTGTCTCAGCACTGGCTGGAGACGGCGGCGAATTGTCCGCCCAGTGGATCGGTACGAATGACATCTGTTGGGACTGGCGGTCGCCGGCGAGACCGGCGCCGACTTTCCGCAAGGTGTTTTCACTCGATAATTCCGAGAAGGATCTCAAGCTTGCGATTTGCGGACTCGGATATTTCGAGTGCCGACTCGACGGACGGCCGATTACCGACGCGCTGCTCGTTCCGGGAGAGACGCAGTATGACGTACGGTGGCGGTATCGCGTTTTCACCATTCCGGCGCTTGAAGCGGGACGTCACGTGCTGACGATTACCTGCGGGGACGGACTTTACCGGCCGACTACGCCGGACGTGTGGCACTTCGATAAGGCGGTTTGGGCGGACTATCCGAAGGCCGCTTGCGAGCTTCGTACCGCAGCGGGTGCGACGGTACTCAAGACCGATCCGTCATGGCAGTGGCGTCCTTCGCCGACGGTGTTTTCGTCCCTTCGCGGTGGCGAGGTCTATGACGCGCGGTTGGTATTCGATGACAATGTTGAGAGGGGTTGGGAGCGTGTCGCTATCGTTTCCGCGCCAGGCGGCATCGGTGAGGAGGAGAAGTTTCCGCCGTGCCGCGTGAAGAATGTCTATGCGATGACGAATCGTGTTGGAACTTTGGTCTGGGAGTCGCCGATCGTACTTACTGGTAATGTCCGTATTCGGGTGAAGGGCGCGCGCGGCGCCAAGGTGACCATTGTCACGGCCGAACAGCTGTCGGACGATTTCAAGCATGTCGATCAGCGTCCGATGGATCTCTTTTCGGATGTCGGCAGCAAGGAGAAGACCTTCCAGCGTGATGCGTATATCCTGGCTGGTTCTGGAGAAGAGGTCTGGTCGCCGCGATTCACCTATCATGGATTCCGCTATGCTGAGATTATTACGGCTGGTGATGTTCAGGTACTCGCGGCGGATGCGCTTGAAATCTACAATGACTTCCCTCGCATCGGACGGGTGTCGTCTGCTCCCGCGCCGGTGTTGCGGGTTTTGTCCGCTTGCGAGAATTCGATTCTCGGCAATTTCCATAACATCCCAACCGATTGTCCCCAACGCGAGAAAAACGGATGGACGAGCGAATGTCGCGTGATGTGCGAAGCGGCGCTTTATTCGTTCGATGTGGGTTCGGCCTACGCGGCGTATGCGGACGTCATCGGCGACACCCAGCGTCCGTCGGGACAGATTTCCGGAATCGCACCCTGCAACGGTTGGGGATACAATTGGGGGAGTGGTCCCGGATGGGACACGGCGCTGATGGAGGTGCCGGACGCAGTATATCTCTTTACGGGAGATCGGACGGTGATCGAGCGGCTGTATCCGAAGGTCGTCCGTTACCTCGACTACATTGAGACGATGCTGGATGCGGACGGAGTGCCTGCGAAAGGGCTTGGCGATTGGTGCAACGGAACGCGGGGTGAGCATGAACGTCTTGTCCGCGCGGCGTTTCGCGTGCGCAATCTCCGTTACGGTGAGCATTTCGCGCGCCTGCTTGGTGACGACAAGAACGCCGCGCGTTTCGCACGTATGCGCGAGGGTGCGGTGGCGACGTTCCGGCGGTTGTTCTGCGACAAGGACGGTTTGAGTGCAGAGGCAAAAAGCGTGCCTCACGCGCTGATGCTGGATATTGACCTCGTGGAGCCGTCCCGTCGTGCCGCCTGCGCGCAACGTCTCGCTGAGGTTGTGAAGAAGGAGGGCGCCGTGGCTAATTTCGGCGTGATTGGGTCTCGCTGTGTGATGAGGATGCTCTTTGAGCTCGGATACGCCGATCTCGGGTGGAAGATAATGACGCAGCCGAAATGTCCGGGGTATGTGTTTTTGACGGAGACGCTGGGCATGACGACTTTACCGGAGCGGTGGGATCCGCACCTAAATCCGAAACGTCACGGCACCTCGCTCAATCACGGATCCTTCGCCGATTATCTGGCGGTTGCCTATCGATATCTGGGCGGAATCCGTCATAGTTACGAGCGTCCAGGACGTGATTTCGTTGAGATACGTCCGTATTTTCCCGAGGCGCTCGATTCCTTTGCCTGTGAACACGAGGGCTTTCGTGTGTCCTGGCGCCGCGAAGGTCGAGCTGTTCGGGTAAAGGTATTCGTCCCGCGCGGCAAGTCCGCCTGTTACATCTTTCAGGACGGCACCCGCCGCCACCTCCCAAGCGGCGACTGGTCGCTTGACTCTTAAACGGCATTTTTGGTATTATACGCACGATTTTTCGGCGGTCCAGAGGGTCGTCCGAGGGATGATTATTGATTTTTGACAACTAATAAGGAGCGAAACGATGGCGATGAACAATCAGTTGCTGGCGGTAGTCCAGCATATCGAAAACGAGCGCGGGGTCAGTCGTGAGATCGTGCTTACGGCGATTGAACAGGCGATTTGCCAGGCAGCGCGCAAGAACGCCATGGTCACCGACGATCTTCGCGTCGCGATCGACCGCAAGGATCTTTCGCTCCATGTCTTTGATACGCTCGTGGTCAGCGATGAGGACAATGGTCCGGGCTTTATCACTTCCGCCCGTGCCGTCCGCTTCAATCACGGCAATCCCGTTGTCGAGGGTCAGACCATCGAGATCGAGATGCCGGCCTCGCGCCTCGGGCGCATTGCCGCGCAGACCTCGCGTCAGATGATCATGCAGAAGATTCGCGAAGCCGAGCGCACCAACACCTTCAGCGAATATCGCGATCGCGTCGGCGACATCGTCTCCGGCACGGTTTCAGCGGTTTCCCGTCGCGACACCTTCGTCACCGTCGGCAAGACGGAGATGGTGCTTCCTGCCAAGGAGCGCATCCCGACCGAAGAATATCAGGTCGGCGATCCCATCCGCGCGATCATCCTCCGTGTCGATCCTGACGCGAAGGGTCCGGCAGTGACGCTTTCGCGTTCGAACGGACGCTTCGTCGAGGCGCTCTTCCGTCTTGAGGTCAGTGAGATTGCCGATGGCGTGGTCGAGATCATGGGTGTTGCCCGCGACCCTGGTTATCGCGCCAAGATCGCGGTGCGCACCGACAACGAGAACGTCGATCCAGTCGGCGCCTGCGTCGGTCAGCGTGGTAGCCGCGTGCGTAACATCGTCAACGAGCTTTCTGGTGAGAAGATTGATATCGTCCGTTGGAACGAGGACATCCGTCAGTACGTGACTCAGGCGCTCGCTCCTGCGAAGCTCGAGTCGGTCGAGGTCGATCCAGTTCAGGCGGGCACCGTCCATTGCGTTGCCGCGGCCGATCAGTATTCGCTGGCGATCGGCAAGCGCGGACAGAACGTGCGGCTTGCGACGAAGCTCACCGGCTGGCATGTCGAGGTCAAGAAGTCGATGGCGACTGCGTCCTTCGAAGACCAGAAGGCGGAGGCGATTCGCGATCTCGCGGAAATGCTTTCCATTCCGGTGGCGACGGCTACTCAGATTGCGGATGGCGGCTTCCTCACCATCGACGGCATCGTTGGCGACGATGAGGCCGGCTTCATCTCTTCCACTGGCCTCGACGAAGTCACCGGCAAGGGCATCTATGCCGCCGCCAAGGCGGTCGCCGCGCTTACGTCCGGAGCCGAGGACGAGACGGCTGAGTGAGTTTGGCAGGACATAGAGGACAGGTAGAATCTACTGGAGGGAATATGGCGATATCGGAAGAGATCCTTAAGAAGCGCGCGGAGAAACGCGCGAAGGCGGCGGAGCTGAACGCCCAGTTCTTCGCGGAGCAGAAGGCGAAGCTCGAAGAGCATTTGAAGATCGCCAAGGCGGCAGCCGAAGGCAAGGCGGTCAAACCCGTCGAGAAGAGCGCTGCCAAACCGCAGGTCAAGGTCGCATCTCCGGCGATTAAGGTGTCCGTCGCTCCCGCATCTCCGGCGGCGGCTCCGGCGGCGGTTGCCAAGCCGGCCGAGCCCGAGAAGCCGAAGATCCGTATGGCCCCGGGATGGAAGCCGAAAGTGCCGTCCGCACCGACGCCGACGCTTGCGCAGATGACGAGCAGCAAGGGCTTCAAGCCGCTTTCCAAGCCGAAAGATCCCGCCTCGACCGCGATTTCCATTTCCGTTGCCGCGGTGCCGAAACCGAAGGTGCCGAAGGTTAGGGTTGACGATTACGAGGACGAGGGCGGCCGCAAGGGTAAGAAGGGCCGCGAGGGACAGAAGAGCTTTGACAAGTCCAATCGCGGCGGAGTGCCGCGCGTCGTCCAGGCGGTGCCGCAACCCGGCAGCCGCATTTCGGTGGACGAGGCCAACAAGGAGATTTCGATTCGCGGCGCGGTGATCGTCAAGGATCTCGCGGCGAAGCTCAACATCAAGCCCAATCGGCTCATCGCCGATCTCATGGGGCTGAAGATCCTCGCTTCCATCAACCAGCGCGTCGAGCCGGACATTGCGACCAAGGTCGCCGAGAAGTACGGCTTCAAGGTTACGATCGAGCACGCCCGCGACAAAGCGGCGGCAAAGCCGGTTCTCAAGGCGATCGATGCCGATGACCTCATCCCTGAGGATCCGCCCGAAACCTTGAAGCCGCGCGCCCCGGTCATCACCTTCCTCGGCCACGTCGACCACGGCAAGACGACGCTTATGGACTGGATCCGCAAGGAGAAGGTCGCTGCGGGCGAGGCCGGTGGCATCACCCAGCAGATTTCCGCCTATCAGGTCGAGATTGCCGGCAAGAAGATTACCTTCCTCGATACGCCCGGACACGCCGCGTTCAGCGCGATGCGTGCGCGCGGTGCGCAGATCACCGATATCGCGGTCTTGATCATCGCGGCGGATGACGGCATCATGCCTCAGACCGAGGAGTGCATCCGTGTCACCCGTCAGACCGGCGTTCAGGTGATGGTCGCGATCACCAAGGCGGATAAGCCGACGGCCAACATTGACCGTGTCAAGCAGCAGCTTCAGAAGGCGGGACTTACGCCTGAGGATTGGGGCGGCGACATCATCTGCTGTCCCGTCTCCGGCAAGACCGGAGAGGGTGTGGACGCGCTTCTTGAGAACGTGCTCGTGCAGGCGGAAGTTCTTGAGCTTCAGGCGAATCCCAACCGCCGCGCCAACGGCTATGTGATTGAGTCCGAACTTCAGCAGGGCCTCGGTCCTTGCGCCACGGTGCTCGTCACCGGCGGTACGCTCAAGGTCGGGGACGCGATTCTCATTGGCGAGCACTTCGGTAAGGTCCGTGCGCTCATCGACGACCGCGGTCGCCGCATCAAGGAGGCGCCGCCTGCGACTCCGGTCAAGGTCACCGGACTTTCCGGCGTTCCCGAAGCCGGCAGCGAGTTCCGCGTCATGCTGGACGAGAAGCGCGCCCGCGAACTCGCCGAACAGACCGCGCAGGAGAAGAAGGAAGAGGCGCTCGCCAACAACAAGGCGGCGACGCTCGATGCGCTTATGTCCCGCATGGCCGCCGAAGGCAAGCGCGAGCTCAACG
>DCIL01000054.1:30866-31016 GCA_002315875.1 Verrucomicrobia bacterium UBA1727
TCATCGTCAAGTCCGAGAACCAGGGAACGCTCGAGGCGATCGTCGCCGCGCTTCAGGAGATCAAGTCCGAGAAGGTCGGTCTCAATGTCATCGGCACCGGCACCGGCAACGTCTCGATGACCGATGTCAAGTCCGCCGCCGCCGGCAAGG
>DCIL01000043.1:0-18553 GCA_002315875.1 Verrucomicrobia bacterium UBA1727
GCGAGTAAGTCCGGCGGCTGTCGAAGGTGGGCGAGGTGCGGCCAAAGCCGCATATAGTCCAACTCAATTGGGAAAGTTGTAATAATCGCTCGTCGCTAATCAATAAAAATTTGGTGACTTGCCGACTTGCCAACTTGCCGCATTGACCGTCATGATGTGGTTTGATAAAATACCTCAAAATTTGAATACGTTCATCTATTAACAAGGAGTAATTGATATGTTATCCATTCTGTTTGCCGCGGCCGTTTCGTTTGAGAGCTGGAGCTTTACCAGCGCACCGCTTTCGCCGGATGCCTCGACGGGGCAGGTGATCTCGAAAGACGAACTGGTGACGACGCTGCCTTCGAAGCGCACCTGCTGCTGGTGGGAGCGCATGTTCCCCGTCGAGTCCGGGCGTGGCGTGAAGGTCACTGCCAGCGCGAAGATCGAATCGCTCGGCGGCGTTAAGGACTTCAATGCGTGGAACGACGTGATGATGTTCGTCAAGTTCTACGATTCGAAGAAGGGCAATAACGACAAGGTGAATTTCTTCAAGGCGTCCTACGCGCGCTATACGGATGAGCCGACGGCGACTGGCTGCGTCCGGAAGTTCGATGATACCTTCGATGTTCCTTTCGGCTGCGAGGCAGTCAAGATCGAACTCGTCTGCAAGTGGCACGCAATGAATATTACCTTTACGGACGTGAAGGTGCAGGCGGTGGAGGCGCCCAAGCCGCGCAAGGTCCGGTGCGTCGCGGCGAATCCGTGGGAAAAGGGTCCCAAGGAGCTGGGGCTTACCTGGGATGATCCCAAGGCCGTCATGAAGGCGCGGCTCGGACAGATCGAAGCGTGCCTGAAGCGCATTTTCGCCGAGGTCGAGAAGCCCGATCTCATTCTTTTCTCCGAGGGCTTCGTGTCGACCGGATGTCCCGATCCGAAGGCGCTCGCCGAGAAGATTCCCGGCGGTCCGAGCTTCGAGCTCGCCTCGCGCTATGCGAAGAAGTACCATTGCTACATTGCGATGAATCCGAAAGAGGTGACGGACGAGGGAACTTACCACAACTGCGTCTTCATCGTCGACCGCGAAGGCCGCCTCGTCGGCAAGCAGCATAAGACCACGCTCACTTCGGGCGAGTTCAAGGACGGACTTCTGCCAGATGACGACTACCAGGTCTTTGAGTGCGATTTCGGCCGCATCGGCTCGCTCGTCTGCTGGGAGAACTGGTTCTCGGAGACGGCGAAGTTCTTGAAGCGCCGCGGTGCGGAACTGCTTCTCTTCCCGCTCGCGGGCTGCGCCGCGGATCATGTGGACATCACCTTCCCCGCGCGAGCGATCGACACCGGCATTCCGTTCGTCGTCGCGATGCGCCAGCGTCATTTGCCGAACGGCATCATCGACCGCGACGGCAAATGGATCGCGAAGACGCTTGAGGATGGTGGCTATGCCTGGGCGGACATCGACCTCAACGAGCGCAAGCGTACCTACTGGCTCTCGGTCGGTCCGGGCGGCGGCGATCCGAACGACCTTTATTTCGACGAGAGCCGTCCCGAAATCTATTCCAAACAGCCCTACGGACCGAGAAAGTAAATGACCGAAAGATTCATACTGGACGGCAAGCGCGTTTCGCTTCTCGGCTACGGGGCGATGCGCATGCCGACCGTGGATGGCGGACACGCCAATTCCTTCGTGCCCGGTGCTTCGAAGCGCGAGATCGATCAGGATCAGTTCAATCGCCAGGTCCGCAGGATGCTCGAGCACGGCGTCAATTACTTCGATACCTCGCCGGCGTATTGTCAGGGACGCAGTGAGGCCTCGCTCGGTACTGCGCTTGCCGCGAGCGGATTCGATCGCGACAAGTACATCATCGCCACCAAGCTCTCCAACTTCTCGCCGGTGCAGTTTCCGCTCGCGGCCTGCAAGGATCTTTTCGAGAAGTCGCTCAAGAACCTCAGAACGGACTACATCGACAACTATCTTCTCCACTCGATCGGCAACGGAGGGATGGCGACCTTTCGGAAGCGGTTCGTGGACAATGGCGCGGTGGATTGGTGCTGTGAACTTAGGGCGAAAAAGATCATCCGCAATCTCGGCTTCTCGTTCCACGGCGATCCGAAGACCTTTGACTGGTGCATTGAGAATCATGCGAAGTACCATTGGGACTTCGCGATGATCCAGATGAACTACGTGGACTGGCGGCATGCGAGCGGCAGGAATCTCAACGCGAAGGATCTCTATGACCGTCTGACCGCGGCGAAAATTCCGGTGGTGGTGATGGAGCCGCTCTTGGGCGGCAAGCTCGCCCGCTATAACTGGGCGATCGCCAATGAGCTCACGCCGCTCGATCCCGAGGCATCGCAGGCGAGCTGGGCGTTCCGCTTTGTGGGCAGTCATCCAAATGTGATGACGGCGATTTCCGGAATGACCTACACCGAACACATCGATGAGAACATCCGCACGTTCTCTCCGCTCAAGCCGCTTGAGGCGAACGAATTCGAGGCGCTCGAGCGCGCGGCGAAAGCAATGCTCAATTTGAACACCGTGCCTTGCACGGGTTGCAACTACTGCATGCCGTGTCCCTACGGGCTCGACATTCCGGCGCTACTTGATTTCCGCAACGGCGTCATTTCCTCGAAGCAGCCGATGCGCCCCGCGGCAATTCTGAAAAGGTACGAGGAGATGATTCCCGAGCCGCTCAGACGTGCGGATCACTGCACCGGTTGCGACCGCTGCGTTTCCCATTGTCCGCAGTCCATCGTCATTCCGAAGGAAATCGCCGCGATTGATCAGTGGATTGACGATCTCAAGGAGGAGTATCTGAAATGACGACGAGAAGAGATACCCTGAAGGGCTTTGCGGTGCTTGCCGCTACGGAGAAGCTTACCGACGGCGGCTACGAAAAGGTCTCTACGCCGGGCGATCCGGATCGTCCGTTTCCGATCATGCCGCCGGGCGCGGGACTTCGTCGGGACTTTCTGCGCAAGTGCACCGCCTGTGGCCTGTGCATTGCGGAGTGTCCCGAAAAGGTGCTACGTCCAATGACGAATTCCCTGCACGAGATCGGCAAGCCCGAACTCTATTTTCAGCGGGGATGGTGCCGTTATACCTGCACGCGCTGTTCGAACGTGTGTCCCGCAGGCGCGCTCAGTCCGCTCCAGCGTCAGATGCGCGAACACGTGCATGTCGGACACGCGATCTGGAAGAAAGAGCGTTGCGTCAGAACGGTGAACGGCGATAAGTGCACGGCGTGCGTGAGGAAGTGTCCCGTGCAGGCGATTCACATCGTCAAGGGCTTTCCGGTAATCGACAAGGGCAAGTGCATCGGCTGCGGGGCGTGCGAGCACGTGTGTCCGGCGCGTCCGATGCCGGCGATATTCGTGAAGGGATTTGAAAGTCAGCGTATGGTAAGGCCGATTTCAGAGGAAGATCTCATCGCCGAAATGGTTGCGGTGATGCAGCGTGAGGCATCCGTCGTCATCGCGAAGGACGGAGTGATTGTCGCGAAGGAACAGGGGCGCGGCATTTCGCCGATCCTGAAACTTTTTGATGAGGGCAAGCTCGCGCGCGGCGTAGTCGTGGACAAGGTGATCGGCCGCGCGGCCGCGGCGATTTGCGTCGAGGGCAAGGCCAAGCGAGTCCATGCGATCCTGGCGGCCGAGGGCGCGGCGGAGATTCTTTCCGCCGCGGGGATAAAGCTTACTGCCGAAAAGACGGTGCCGGTGATCCTCAATCATGCTAAAGACGGATCGTGTCCCATGGAGGCGGCGGTGAAGGATATGACTGACACCAAGGCGATGATCGTCAAGGTTCGGGAGACGCTTTCCAAGCTCAAGGCGGACAAATGAAGGGCGAAGCCCGAGCGAAGATCAACTGGACGCTGGAAGTCCTTGGAAAGCGTCCCGATGGCTATCACGAGCTGAAGAGCATTGTGCTTCCGGTGTCGCTCCATGACGATGTCGAGGTCGAATCGCTGTCCGACGGACGCATCGAGGTCGAGGGCTGCGAGGGAATTCCTCAGGAGAAGAATCTCGCCTATATTGCCGCGACGAAGTTGCGCAATCGCGTGGGGCGCAGTGATCTCGGCGCTCATATCTCGATCGTCAAGCGCATTCCGAGCGGGGCGGGACTGGGCGGCGGATCGTCCGATGCCGCGGCGGTTTTGCGGATGCTGAACGTGCTTTGGAAAGTCGACTTGCCGGAGACGGAACTTCTTGATGTCGCCGCTTTAGTCGGTAGCGATGCCCCAGCGCTGGTCCTTGACGCACCGGTGATGATGGAAGGACGCGGCGAGCGTGTCCGTCGGCTTATGGACGAAGAGCTTTCGAAAGTGCCGCGGAGCGAGGACATCGTGCTGTTGACGCCGCCGATCTTCTCCTCGACTGCCGCGGTCTACGGTGAGTTCAAGATGGATGACTGTGGCAAGGGCCGCAACGATCTCCAGCCTGCCGCGTTGCGGCTTTATCCTGAAATCGCCGCCGCGCTCGCCGAGTTGTCCGCCCGCGGACTCTCCGAGGTCGCAATGAGCGGCAGCGGTTCGACCGTCTACGGCTGCCGATGCGCAGGGAGTGATTTTGCTATAATACATTGAAATAAAACCATCAAGAAATCATAACAATGAATATCATGGCTACGATTGCTTATTGTATTGTCGGTTGCAATACCGGCGCGGCAGACCAGCAGACACTGCACGTTCTTGAGTGCGACACGGAAACGGGTGCTGCAAAGATCGTTCAGACGGTGAAGGGTTATCAGGGCACGACCTACTTCCAGCTCTCAGCCGATCGCAAGGCGCTTTATTCGGTTATCGGTGAGAAGCGCGACGTTAAGACCGTCGGTTCGGTCGTGAAATTCGCGCTCGACGGACACAAGATCGGTGAGATGAAGGTGCTCGCGACGCTGCCTTGCGAAACGCCGTGCCATGTCGCGTTCGCGCCGGACTTCTCGCTCGTCTCGACTGCGTCGTACTGCGGACGCACCGCGTGCGCGATGAAGGCGGACGGTTCGATGCTTCAAAGCGTCGTGTTGCCGAATGACGAGGTCGGTCCGCGCAAGGATCGTCAGCAGCAGGCGTATGCCCATTGCACGCTTTACACTCCGGACGGCAAGTATCTCGCCGTCATCGATCTCGGCTGCGACCGCATCCTTTTCTACGATGTCGCCGCGCTCAAGGCCGGCAAGGGGTTCAAGGAGGTCGCAAGGATCAAGGCCGATCCTGGTGATGGTCCGCGCCATGCGGTTTTCTCGAAGGACGGGAAGTACCTCTTCGTGCTCAACGAACTCGGCTCGTCCGTCATGAGCTATCGCTACGATGCCGAGAAGGTCGCCTTCACCAGGATTTGCAAGCTTTCGATGGTTCCGGAAGGGACTGAGTACAAGGCCACGAAGGCAGCGGCGATCAAGCTTACTGCGGATGGAAAGATGCTCATGGCGTCCAATCGCGGACACGATTCCATTGCGTTTTACGACGTCGCTGCGGACGGTTCGCTTTGTCTTCGCAACATCGCGCCGCTCACGGGCAAGTTCCCGCGCGACTTCGAACTCATGCCGGGTGAGAAGTTCATGGTGGTGGGACACAAGATGTCCAACGAGATTCAGATTTACGCCTTCGATCGTGCCAAGGCGACCCTGACTCCGGTCGGCAAGCCGGTTGCGTGTCATCGTCCCCTCTGCTTCAAGTTTTGAGTCAGGAATATGGTATAATATGGCGCTATGAAGAAGCCTGTCTTAGAATTCGCGCTCCTGGCCGGCTTGTTTGCCGCAATGCCTGCGCTTGCGGAGAAGCCGAAATACGATCGCTATAAGTCGATTGTCGAGCGGCAGATGTTCGGTCCGCTTCCCGCCAATTTCGATCCCAACAAGATGCCGAACGAAGTGGCGGCGGGTAAGAATGTCGAGAAGGAACTCACCAAGGAGCAGGAACAGCTCAAGAGCTCCATTCATTTCTCAATGGTGAACGTCACTCCGGACGGCTCGACGGCTGTCGGTTTTACTGACAATTCAGATCCGAAGGTTCCGGTTCATTATTATCTCAAGGTCGGCGAGGAGCGCGGCGGATGGATCGTCAAGGAGGCGGACGCCTACAGTGAACCTCCGAAGATGACGATTGCCAAGGGCGACATCGAGGTGGCGTTGGAACTCGGGGCCAATTCCGGCAAAGGTGGCGGCAAGACCTCGAAGGCCGGAGAAGCCAAACAGGATATGTCCAATCAGCAGATGAACAAATCTGGCGGAATTCTCGGCAATTCTCTTGGTCTGCGGCGGAAACGCAGGTTTGACGAGGAACGGGCCAAGTGGAAACAAGAGCGCGAGCAGTTGAAGAAAGAGGTTAGTGACGCAAAGGCCAAGAACGAGGAAGAGAAGGCGGCGCAAGAAGCTGGTTTAGAAAAGATCAAGATGCAGCTTTCGGAAGAAATTAAAGAGCAGATGCGGCGCAGCCGCGAGGACAATGCCGCGAAAGCCGCCGAGAAGAAGGGAAACGCCGAGAATGAGACGAACGACGCTCAGTGAGTTTCAGCGTTCGATTCGTGAGACGGGTGGTTATCGGACGGCGGACGAGTGTCGCGCTCCCAAGCGCGCGGCATGCGGAGCGTGGACGACTTTGCGGTATACCTGGGGAGTGGCCAGGGTGTTTCCGAATTGCGCCTGGATGGAACCTCTCGGCAAGCTTACTTCAGAAAGCTGGGCTGAACTTTGCTTTTCGTCGGTGACGGTTCCCGAGGCGCTCGGAATGAATGTTATCGTCGAGGGCTTTCAGGATCGGCTGAAGTATTCGGGACCGGTGATGTATCTTTCCAATCACATGTCCATGACCGAGACGATCCTCCTGCCGCCTGCCTTGTTGGCGATGGGCCCTTTGAGTTATGTCGCCAAGGCCTCGCTCGCTCATCTCCCTTTTCTCGGCAAGGCTGCGGCGCACATGGGAATGGTTCCGATTTCTCGTCAGTCACCGCGCCAGGATCTCATCGACATTCTGCGAATCGGTACCGAGCGGATTCAAGGTGGGGACAGTTTCCTCATCTATCCTCAGGGTACGCGGATGAATGTCTTCTCGCGGGCGAAATATTCGTCGATTGGGGCGAAGCTTGCGGAGCGCGCGGGATGTCCGATTGTGCCGATCGTAGTTGATACTCGCGCCCAACCGACAAGGAAGACGGGATTGTTTCGTAAGATGCTCAAGGACTTCGGTCCCGTGGATACGTCTTACGACATTCGCGTTGCGGCAGGTCCGGTGATTCCGCTCGGCAAGTCGAAGGAAATGCATGAGGCGGCCTTCGATTGGATGGCCACCAAACTCGAAGAGTGGCACCTCCCCGTTGAGCGATAACCGAAAGTCGGCAAAGGGATTATGGTATAATACTCGAACATTTTCATTTTCGGTGTCTGGGCAGTAGATGCTCATGATGTTTTGGTGTAATGACAACAATAAGGAAAAACATGAATAGAATGATGACGATGACGGTGGTGGGAGCGCTCGCTCTTGCCGGGTGCCTCACCCAGACGCGGAGCGCTGGTCCTGCGTATGTGGATGAGTTTGACCTTTCCGCTTCAAGCTGCGGCTATGGCAAGAAGGTGTGCAAGCTTGAAGGCAAGCGCGGATTTTATTCGCATCCCGAAAGCGCGGTAGTGTTCCATTCGAACGGCAAGGTCGCGGCGTTTGACGCGGTCGTGGGCATTCCCAAGGGATCGAAGAGCCCGTATCCGACCTATGGCAAGGCGGGGCTCACCGTCCGCATCTGGGCCGATGACAAGATTGTTGCGACCTACGAGGGAATCCGTGCCGGCGAGACGCCGAAGAAGGTCCATGTCGATCTCAAGGGCGCGAAGACCATCATTCTCGAGACGCGGTCCGGCGGACTGTGGAACGACTTCGTCGCGGCGGACTGCAACTGGGTTGACGCGCGCTTCACTTGTGAGGACGGCGCGACGCTCGAGAGCGAGACGGATGAGGCGATCTTTGCGCAGCTCGGACGGCTCACTCCGGAAGAGAAGCCGGAGCCGCAGTTCAACGGTGCGGACATCTGGGGCGTGCGTCCCGGACATCCGGTCATCTTCCGCATTCCGGTCTCGGGTGTGAAGCCGATCAAGTTCACCGCGCAGGGACTTCCCGCGGGTGTGACGATGGATGCCCGCGGCGTTCTCCGCGGCACCGCGCCCAAGGCGAAGGGCGACTACGACATCGTCGTCACTGCCGTGAACAAGGCGGGCAAGGCGATGAAGACGATCCGTCTTGCGGTCGGCGATACGATCGCGCTCACGCCGCCGATGGGCTGGAACAGCTGGAACGTCTGGGGCTTCGGACTCACCGCCGAGCGCGCCAAGGCGAGTGCGCTGGCGATGGAGCAGTCCGGTCTCGGTGACTACGGCTGGGCCTACATCAATCTCGATGACTGGTGGGAGATGAACAACTCCGGCGTCAATCGTGTCGAGACGCGTATGAAGGATCTCGGACTCAAGGAGCCCGACTGCACTGGTCCCGCGCGTGACGCGAAGGGCAAGATCAATCCGAACCGCTCGTTCCCGGATATGAAGGGCCTGACCGACTACATCCACGCCTTCGGTTTCAAGGCCGGTCTCTATTCCTCTCCCGGTTATCTCACCTGCGGATCCTGCGAGGGATCGCTCGGTCACGAGCTGCAGGACGCCGAGAGCTGGGCTGAGTGGGGCTTTGACTACATCAAGTACGATTGGTGCTATTATAGCCGCGAGGTCGGTCGCAAGATGGGCAACGAGAAGTGGCAGTGGTACGGCGACAAGAACTGGATCTACAACCGCAACGCGCTCAACGAAGAGCCGTACTTCCTCATGCGCGACTGCCTCCGCAAGCAGAACCGCGACATCCTCTATTCCTTCTGCCAGTACGGCATGGGCAAGACCGAACTGTGGGGACGCGAGGCGGGCGCCAACTGCTGGCGTACCTTCGACGACCTCAAGGACGGCTGGGCGTGGATGGACACCGCGATCGAGTCGCGCATCAACGCCGAATTCTGGAAGTACTGCGGCAAGGGCTTCTGGCCGGATCCGGACATGATGATCATCGGTCAGCAGCGTTCGTTCGGCCATGATCATCCGACCTTCCTCACCCCGAACGAGCAGTATACCCACGTCTCGGTCTGGGCGATGCTCTCCGCTCCGCTGCTCACCGGTTGCGACCTCACCAAGCTCGACGACTTCACCCGTTCGCTCCTCGTCAATCGCGAGATCATCGCGCTTTCGCAGGATCGTGCCGGCAATGTCGCGCGCCGTGTCGTCAACACCGATGCCGAGGCGGTCTGGTACAAGACGCTCGAAAACGGTGATGCCGCGATCGCCATCGTCAACCGCTCGCCGATCCTCCGTCAGATCAAGGTCGATCTCAAGGCGCTCGGCCTTTGCGGCAGCTACAAGGTTCGCGACTGCTGGCGTCAGGCCGACGAGGAGAAGGCCACCGACAGCTACTTCGCCGACATTCTTCCGCATGCTACGAAGGTGATTCGTCTTTCGAAGATCGATTGTCGTAAGTGCGAGTGATGAAGGCCATTGCTGCGATTGCTTCGGCGATGCTCGTTCAGAGCATCGCCGCGGCATATCTTGAAATCGGCGAGAACGTGCCGACAGAGGAGATGGAAGTGCGCACCGTAGGTCCCGGGGGTGGAGGTTATCTCTACTCGATGGGACTGAGCTCGCTTACCAATCGGCTTTATGTCGGATGCGATGTCGGCGGCTTCTACCGGTCGGACGATCTCGGGCGCAATTACAAGATCCTCAACACCGGCATGCCCGGCATCATGATGAACGCGATCTCCGAGCATCCGACCGATCCCGATACGATTCTCGTAGGCAGCAGGGGCGGCGCGGCGATTACGCGGGACGGCGGACTTCACTGGAAGAGCTTGAGGCCCGTCGCCAAGGGTGTGGTCAAGGCCTCGCTTTACGATTCGACTTGGCCGATTCGTGCCGCGGCGTGGAGTCGGGCGAATCCGAAACGCGCGTGGATCGGGACCGGCAACTGGAACAGGCATTATCGTACGACGAAGGATCAGGCGATGGTCTGGCGGTCGGATGACGGATGCGAGACCTTGGACATGGTGGTTGCGAAGGACTCTCCGCTTCTCAACGAAAAGCAGATCTTCGCCTTCTCGCCGCATCCGACTAATGCGGACGAGATTCTCTGCACCACGCCGGGCGGCATTTATCTTTCGACCGACGGGGGAGTCAATTGGACGAAGCAGACGATGGGGCTCCCGACGGATCCGCGGGTCTGGGCGCGCTGGGTCTGTCACTCGCGGTCGAATCCGCTCGTCGTTTACGCTTCGTTCGTGCAGTTCGAAGGAAAGTTCGATCCGAAGCATCCGCACGAAAGCGGAGTGTGGAAGTCGACGGACGGCGGACGTAGCTGGACGAAGTGCGGCGGCATGAAGCAGAATCCGCGTGCCGGCAGTTGGGTCAGTGCCTTCTGGAACGAGGCGTGTGTCTTCGTCGATCCGCGGGACGAGAACGTCGTCTGGGCGTCGGGACTGTGCTTCTTTCAGGATTCGGTCTGGAAGACGGTTGACGGCGGCAAGACCTGGCAGAAGAGTTTCAACAGCAAGCCGCAGGGTTGGCTTCAGTTCTGGGGGCGCGGCATACCCAAAGGCATGGCGATGTGTCCGTCGAATCCCGACATCATCGCCTACGGCAACTCCGGCACGGTCTATGTGACCGAGGACGGCGGCAAGACCTGGCATCAGCGCTACACCGGCTCGCTCGATGAGAAATACTGCTGTGGACGCGGCCTCGAGGTCACGTGTCTTAGCGGTATCGTTCCCGACCGCGCGGTCAAGGATCGCTGGTATCTTCCGTACATGGATCTCGGACTGATGACGACCGAAGACAGCGGCAAGACGCTTTATCGCACTACCAAGGGAATTCCTCACGAGGATATCTGGGACGGCACCTGCTTCTCGCTCTTGCAGTCGCCGGATGATCCGAGGCTTTTGTGGTCCACCTGGGGACGCTGGGGTGCCCTCGGCAAGCTCCAGCCCGGCGGGATCTTCGCCGTTTCGCGCGATGCTGGCGAGAACTGGAACGTGATGACGAACGGCGGATGGACGATTGGTCCGTGGCCGTATCTCGCGCACGTTAAAGGCAAGGCCGGCAACGATATTCTTTTCGCCGTCAATAAGCAGGTGCAGGTGTCGGTCGACGGCGGAGCGCACTGGACGACCAATGCGTTTCCGTATCCTGAACGAGCAATCTCGGTTGCATCAAATGGTGGCGATGTCTTCATCGGAACGGATCATAACGAAAGCGTAAAGAACGGATTCAACGGATCGCTCTGGCACTCGTCCGATGAAGGACGCACCTGGGAGAATCTCACCGCAGGCGTGAAGGACAAGATTGCCGACATCATGTCCATGGCGTTTTATGGGGATGCGATCGTCTTCTCGGCACGGCATCCGCACAAGGCCGACCGCGGTGGTGGCATCTTCCTCTCGAAGGACCGCGGCAAGAGCTGGACGAAGGTGATCGGATTTCTGCAGTCCGAGGAGGTCCGTTTCCTCGAGCGCGGCAAGGGAATGCCTCCGCGCATACTCGTCGCCTGCGGCCGGCGCGATGCGTGTGATCCGACGGTTCCCTGCGGCGGCGTGTATGTTTCGGACGACTTCGGCGAGAACTGGCGACGCCTGATTGCGCCCGGCTTCGATCGTCCGAGCGCTCGGTTCGTCGTTCCCGATCCGTTCAATCCCGATGAGCTCTGGATTGGCACCGGTGGAAATTCTGTTTTCGTGCTTAGTCCAAGGAAGGATAGGTGATGATTGCTCTGGCTGCGATAGTGCTGGCGGCGTTGCCGCTTGGCGATGTGAATGACGAGCGCGGAGTCGAACTCGAGGAGATGGATGTGCGCACCGTAGGCCCGGGCGGCGGCGGCTATCTCTACTCGATGGGCATGAGCGCTCTCACCAATCGTCTTTATGTCGGCTGTGATGTCGGCGGCTTCTACCGGTCGGACGATCTCGGGCGCAATTACAAGATTCTCAACACCGGTTTGCCGAACATGATGATGCTGTCCATCGCCGAGCATCCGCTCGATCCGGACACGATTCTCATCGGCAACACCGGCGGCGCCTGCATCTCCAAGGACGGCGGGTATCATTGGAAGAACCTGAGGTCAGTCGCGAAAGGGGTATGCCCGATGAATCTCTACGACAAGACCTGGCCGATTCAGGCGGTCGCATGGAGCCAGGCGAATCCGAAGCGAGCGTGGATGGGAACTGGTAGGTGGAATCACAAGTGGCGGCAGACGAAGGACGAGGCACAGGTCTGGCGCACTGATGACGGGTGCGAGTCGCTCGAGATGATTCTGCCAAAGGATTCACCGCTTTTGAAGGAAAAACAGATCTTCGCCCTCTCGCCGCATCCGACTAATGCGGACGAGATTCTCTGCACCACGCCGGGCGGCATTTATCTTTCGACCGACGGGGGTGTAAACTGGACGAAGCAGACTAAGGGACTCCCAACGGATTCGCGGGTCTGGGCGCGCTGGGTCAATCACTCGCGGTCGAATCCGCTTGTCGTCTACGCTTCGTTCGTGCAGTTCGAAGGAAAGTTTGATCCGAAGCATCCGCACGAAAGCGGAGTGTGGAAGTCGACGGACGGAGGACGTAGCTGGACGAAGTGCGGAATGCCGAAGGTGAATCCGCTCGCTCGCAGCGTCATCTCCTCGTTCTGGAACGAGGCGTGTGTCTTCGTCGATCCGAGGGACGAGAATGTCGTGTGGGCATCGGGACTTTGCTTCTTTGAGGATTCGATCTGGAAGTCGACCGACGGCGGCAAGACCTGGCAGAAGAGTTTCACCGGCGCTCCGCAGGGATGGCTCGACTTCTGGGGACGCGGCGTTCCGAAGGGCATGGCGATGTGTCCGGCGAATCCCGACATCGTCGGCTACGGCAATTCCGGCTCGGTCTATCTCACCGAGGACGGCGGCAAGACCTGGCATCAGCGCTACACCGGCTCGCTCGACAAGAAGAACTGTTCGGGACGCGGACTCGAGGTCACGTGCATGAGCGGACTCGTCCCCGACTGCACGATCAAGGACCGCTGGTATCTTCCGTACATGGATCTCGGACTGATGATCACCGACAACCGCGGCGAAACGCTGCATCGCAGCACGACTGGCATTCCGTCCGCCTTGCGCGGCACTTGCTTCTCGCTTGTCCCGTCGCCGGACGATCCGAAGCTTCTGTGGTCCACTTGGGGACGCTGGGGCGATTACGGCAAGCTCAAGGCCGGCGGGGTCTTTGCGGTTTCGCGGGATGCCGGTGAGAACTGGAGCGTGCAGACCAATGGCGGCTGGACATTCGCCAAGTGGCCGCGGCTTGCGCATCTGAAGGGCAAGCAAGGTAACGACATCCTCTTTGCGGTCAGTAAGTGGCAGTTCCTTCAGGAATCGCGGGATGGCGGCGCGCACTGGACGACCAATGCGTTTCCGTATCCGAAGCATTTGCTGTCCGTCGCAACGCACGCCGGCAACGTCTACGTCGGCACACGTCTCGATGAAACGCGCGGAAACTTCAGGAACGGCGCCATCTGGAAGTCGGCGGACGAAGGGCGCACTTGGGAGAACCTCACTGCGGGAGTGACGAACCGCATCGCGGGCATCGAGACGATGGTATTCCCGAATGACGATACGATCGTGATTGTCGCAAGTCATCCCCATTCCGCGCGCAATGCCGGCGTCTATGTTTCAAGGGACCGCGGCAAGACCTGGAAGCGGACGCTTGCCGTCGTGCAGGCGGGGTGTGCGGTGATGCAGGGTAAGCGCATCGTCGTCGGTTGCGACCGGCGCGAGTTTTGCGATCCGTTCTTCTCGTGCGGCGGAGTTTACGTTTCTGACGATTGCGGGGATACCTGGAAGCGGCTCATCGCGCCGGGCTTCGACCGTCCGGGGGTCGGATATCTCGCGGTGCATCCATCTCGTCCCGATGAACTCTGGGTGGGTACGCACGGCAATTCCATTTTCGTGCTTAGTCCTAAGAAGGCGAAATGAACGAAATGAAGCGGCTTAAGCTCAATCGCGAATATCTGGTACGTCATCTCGGGGTGGCGCTCTTGATGCTCGGGCTGTCCGGCTGGTTCGCCTACGACGGCTACATCGCCTATCCGCAGCATGACGAAGCGTGGTTTGCGCAGCAGCACCTGCGCAAGGAAAACGCGACCGCCCGTCAGCGTGAGTTCGCGTTGCTCGCGCTCATCGCGGCGCTCGTGATCGGCGCGAATCTCTACAAGGTTTCGCGCTTCCATTTCGAATACGACGAGGAAGGATTCGTCTATCGCGGCAAACGCACGGACTTCGCCGCGGTCAAATCGGTCGACCGCTCAAAGTGGGAGAAGAAGGGCATAATCAAGGTGGACGGAATCGTCCTCGACGCCTGGCATTTCACCGGTGTCGATGAGGTGGAGAAAAAGCTTAACGAGACAAAAGGTAAGTAAAATGCAGAGCAATAATAACAAGGGTAAGTTGTTTTTCGCGTTCGCGGCGATCATGGCCGCGGCTGGAGTTTTCGCAGCGCACGAGGGAGGTCCGCCGCCGTATCCGAATTTCGGACTCCCCCGCGTTGAGGAGATGATGTTCCTCGTCCTTCAGATCGGCGTGATCATCTTCGCTGCACGACTCGGCGGCGCGATTGCCTCGATGATGAAGCTGCCGTCGATTCTCGGCGAGCTTGCTGCAGGCATCGTGATCGGTCCGTGGGCGCTTGGTGGCATCGGCTTCGGGGACGGACTTTTCGCCTCGGGACTCTTCCACGGCGCGGAACTGCGTGCGATCGCGAAGGAAAGCGGCCACATGTTCGACGCGACTTCGCCGGCGCTTTACGGCATTGCGACGCTCGCCTCGGTGATCCTGCTGTTCTTGTCGGGACTGGAAACGAATCTCCGGCTCTTCATCAAGTATTCGTTCGTCGGGCTCATGGTCGGCCTCGGCGGTGTAATCGTCTCGTTCGTGCTCGGCGATCTCTGCGCGGTCTACCTGTTGCCGCAGTATTTCGAGCACTTCGCCTACCTGAAGACGCTGCCGCTCGCGCAGGCGATGACGAAGGAGGCGCCGCTCTATATGGGCATTATGTCCACGGCGACCTCGGTCGGCATCACCGCTCGCATCCTTTCTGAGAAGAAGAAGATGGATAGTGAAGAGGGCGTGACGATCATGGCCGGAGCCGTGATCGACGACGTCCTCGGACTCATCGTCCTCGCGATTGGCAACGGCATCATCGCGGCCAACATCGCCGCGGCCAAGTCCGGCGGCGGTGCGGCGATGGACTGGGGTGCGATCGGACTCGTGGCGGCGAAGGCGTTCGGCGTATGGCTCGGTGCGACGGTGATCGGACTGGTGACGGCGCCGTGGATCTCGAAGTTTCTCAAGAAGGCGTTCAAGAGTCCCGTCGTCATCGCGACGATGGCCTTTGGTCTTGCGCTCGTTCTCGCGGGCTTCTTTGAGTTCATGGGATTGGCGATGATCATCGGCGCCTACGTGATGGGCCTGTCGCTTTCGCGGACGGATCTCAAGCATCCGATTCAGGAGATGCTCACGCCGGTCTACACCTTCCTCGTGCCGATCTTCTTCTGTGCGATGGGTATGATGGTCGACATTACCGCGCTTTGCTCAAAGCCGGTGCTGATCTTCGGCGGCATCTACACCGTCCTCGCGGTCGCCGCGAAGGTCATCGGCTGCATGCTCCCTTCGATGTGCTGCGGTTTCAACTTGCTTGGAGGTCTTCGCATCGGCGCGGGCATGGTGCCGCGTGGAGAAGTTGCGCTCATTATCGCCGGCCTCGGACTTTCCTCGGGCTATCTCACTCAGGAGATCTTCGGCATCGGCATTCTGATGACGCTCGTCACCACGGTCGTCGCTCCGCCGGCCCTCGTGGGCCTCTTCGCTCCGAAGGCGAAAGGCGTCCACAAGCCGAACAAGAACGCCTCGGCGCCGCGTGAGATCCGTTTCGAGCTCCCTGGCAGTGATGTTGCCGACCTCATGCTAACGAAGCTCGTCGCAGAGTTCCAGAAAGAGGGCTTCTTCGCCTCGCTCCTCTCTAAGGAGGACAACATCTGGGCGGTCGCGCTCAACAACATGGAAATTGCCATTCGTCGCGAGCGCCGCACCATCTATGTCGCCTGCACGCCGGAAGAGCAGGGAATGGTAATGGCCGCGTGGCTCGAGGTCGCGTCCGAGATCAACGCGATCGCGGCCTCGATTTCGAAGCCGGTCTTCCTTGAAGACGTAGACCGCGTCATCAAGGAGCTGCCGCCGCCGCGCATCGGCAAGAGCGGCGTCGGCCGTTACCTGCAGGGCTTTGTGATGTTGCCGAATCTCAAGGCCAGGTCGAAGGAGGAGGCGATCCGCAAGATGGTCTCCGAAATCGTCGCGGCGTGTCCCAAGCACGTGAAGAACGTGGACAAGGTTGTCGAGGCGGTTTTGAAGCGCGAGAACTCGATGTCCACCGGACTCGACCATGGCATCGCCGTTCCTCACGGACGTTGTGCTGATGTCGTCGGAATTGCAGGTGCCGTCGCGCTCGTCGACAACAGCGGCTCGGAGACCGGGGCAATCGCCGACTATGAGACGATCGACAATTCGCGGCTCGACATCATCGTCCTCACGCTCGCCAACGACGAGCAGCAGATTCCCTATCTCCAGCTGATGAGCTACATCTCGAAGGCGCTCAGGTCGGACGAGGGCTATCGTCGTCTCGCCGGGTGCAAGACGGCGGATGAGATGCGCAAGTTCTTCCGCAAGGTGAAGTAAGGCGCGATGGCGCTTTCGGATACCATCGCCGCGATTGCGACCGCGCCCGGAAAGTCAGGAGTCGCGGTCGTCCGCGTTTCGGGTCCCGACGCCTTCGCCATTGCCTTGCATCTGACCGGCCGTCTGCCCGCCGGCGTCTTTCCCTGCTGCCGCATGCTGGCAATCCGTTCGGCAGACGCCTCGCAGATCCTTGATCGCGCCGTCGTGCTCGCCTTCAAGAGTCCGCATTCCTACACCGGAGAGGACGTTGTCGAATTCCAGTGTCACGGTGGTGCGGTAACGCCGAGGCGTGTTCTCGAGGCCATCTTCGCCGCCGGTGCTCGTCTCGCTCGCCGCGGCGAATTTACCGAGCGCGCCTTCCTCAACGGACGACTCGACTACGATCAGGCGGAATCTGTTCTCGATCTCATCAACGCCCGCACCGATCAGGCGGCTGACGCCGCGCTTGAAGGTCTGGCTGGACGCCGCCAGCGCGAGCTTCGCGACTCCTATGAGGAAGCGCTTTCGATCTCCAGTGAACTTGAGCACGCGCTCGATGTGGACGAAAGCGAATTGCCGCCGAACTTTCTATCCGCACTCGCCGAGCGCACGACCGCGCTGACGGCGTCGTTGCGCTCGCTCGTCGATCGCGATCGTCGCAACGGAATCATGCGCAATGGTGCGCTTGTAGTGATCGCTGGCGAACCCAATGTCGGCAAGAGTTCGCTTTTGAACGCACTCCTCGGTGAGAATCGCGCCATCGTCTCCGATACCGCCGGCACCACGCGCGATTCGATCGAGACGTGGCTTGATATCGGCGGCTTTCCGGTGCGGCTCGTCGATACCGCGGGACTACGCCATGGCGACGAAGTTTCGGAGATAGAGGCCGAAGGCGTCAGAAGGTCCGAAGCCCTCGTGAAAGAGGCCGATGTAATTCTCGCGCTTGCAGAGCGTCCCGAAAATCTGCCGATTGCTGAGACACGGATGATTCGCGTACTTACAAAGTCCGATCTCCGCGGCAAGTGCAGTATCCCCGCCGATGTCATCGAGGTCTCGTCGCTAACCGGTGATGGACTCGAAACGCTCAAGACGGAAATCGCTTCGCGTGTCGGCGCGCTTGAGGCGAAGGACGAGCGGGCGGGTATGGATAAGCTACTTTCCGCGCTTGGTTTTCTTAATGATTTCAGTGTCGATGATCCCGTATTGGCCGCGAACGCCGTCCGTTCGGCCTCCCTCGAGCTCGGGCAGCTCATCGGCTCCGAATATTCGTCCGACCTGCTCGATCGTCTATTTTCGCGCTTTTGCGTGGGAAAATAGCGTTTTTCCACTATCCTTTGTGGGTTCTCGGATAGTTGTCTACAACCTGTAGATATTTTTTTATATTTTCCCCCTTGCGTGCGTTCCGTATTTAGTGTATTATACGCACTATTACCACTACATAGGGTAGAAACGCTTTTAGAAACAAAAAACTTAATCAAGAGGAGTCTTATGAAGGAGATGAACATCATCAAGCGCAGTGGACAGGAAGTTGCGTTTGACGTGAAGAAGATCGAAGATGCGATTCGCAAGGCCAATCAGGTCGTGGACTGTAAGGATGCGATGAGCGAAGCGCGCATCAAGGTGATTGCCGAGGAAGTCGCGGGCGTGTGCGAGGCGCGCGATCGTGCGATGACGGTCGAGGAGATTCAGGACGTCGTCGAGAACAAGATCATGGAGATGGGCTCGCACGAGATCGCGAAGAAGTACATCGTCTATCGCTACAAGCGTCAGCTCGCGCGCAAGGCGAACACGACCGACGAGCAGATCCTTTCCTTGATCGAGTGCAACAACGAGGATGT
>DCIL01000043.1:18576-18760 GCA_002315875.1 Verrucomicrobia bacterium UBA1727
AGCAGGAGAACTCGAACAAGAATCCTACGATCAACTCGGTGCAGCGCGACTATATGGCGGGCGAAGTGTCGAAGGATGTCTCGGCGCGTCTTCTGCTGCCGGCCGATATCGTGCAGGCGCACAAGGATGGCATCATCCATTTCCACGACATGGATTACTATGCCCAGCACATGCACAACTGCGA
>DCIL01000043.1:18798-19090 GCA_002315875.1 Verrucomicrobia bacterium UBA1727
TGCTGCAGAACGGCACGGTGATCTCTGGCACGATGATCGAGAAGCCGAAGTCCTTCTCCACCGCGTGCAACATCGCGACTCAGATCATCGCCCAGGTCGCCTCCAACCAGTACGGCGGCCAGTCCATCTCGCTCACCCATCTCGCGCCGTTCGTCGATATCTCGCGTCAGGCGATCCGCAAGGAGCTTGAGAGCGAGTGCGCTGAAGCCGGGGTGAAGATGCCCAAGGAGAAGTTCGACGAGATCGTCGAGAAGCGCGTCCGTAAGGAGATCGAGAAGGGCGTGCAGACGAT
>DCIL01000016.1 GCA_002315875.1 Verrucomicrobia bacterium UBA1727
GAGGGTTTTGCAATTACCTCTATGTCTAATATTAAGATCAGGGTGGGGCTTGTCGGGGCCGGTGGCATGAGTGCCTATCACATTCCTGGTTTTCGCAAGGGTGGAGCCGAGGTTGTAGCCGTGGCTGACCCTAACCTCAAGGCGGCTGCGGCGTGCGCCAAGAAATATAACATCGCCCATGTCTATTCTTCGGTCGAGGAGATGCTCGCGAAGGAGCCAATGGAGGCGGTTTCGGTGCTGACTCCGAATCGTTTCCACGCGCCGGTTACGATTGCCGCGCTTAAGGCCGGCAAGCACGTCTTCTGCGAGAAACCGCCGGCTCTCAATGCCCGCGAGGCTGCCGCGATGTCCGCCGCCGCGAAGAAAGCGAAGCGTACGCTCATGTTCAACTTCTGCAATCGGGCGCGTCCCGAGGCGACGGCGATCAAGGCCGAAGTCACGTCCGGACGCCTCGGCAAGGTGAATTCGGCCTCCGCCACCTGGGCACGACGCACCGGCATTCCCGGTTTTGGCGGATGGTTCACCACCAAGGCGCTCTCGGGTGGCGGTCCGCTTATCGATCTCCTGCACGGCATCGACCTCGCTCTCTGGTTCATGGGTTATCCGGAACCGAGTCAGGTTCTCGCCCGCACCTTCGATGATTTCATCCGCGATCGACGCTTCCGCGGGCCTTGGGGAATTCCCGAGCGCGAGGACGGCATCTGCGACGTAGAGGCGGCTGCCTATGGCTTCATCACCTTCAAGGACGGCTCCTGCCTCAACTTCCATAATTCGTGGGCGGAGATGATCAAACGAGAGGAGATGTGCGTCTCGCTGCAAGGCACCCGTGAGGGCGCGATGCTGCGCCGTCGTTTCGGCCAGGACGGCATCGACTCCACTGCCGAGGATGTCTGCGAGGTCTACCGCATGTCCGCCAAGGGCAAGCGTCAGGACGGGCCGCTCACCCGCAAGCGCGACGAAGCGATGGGGCGCGTCAAATGTGCCGAGAACTTCATACTCACCCTCCGCGGCAAGGCCGAACCGCTCTCCACTCCAGACGAAGCCGTCCGCCTCATGAAGATCATCGATGCAATCTACGCCTCGGGGAAGTCCGGCAAGGCGGTGGCGGTTCGTGGTTAGTGATTGGTGGTTAGTTAATTGAAACGCAAGGCGATAGATTGGTTCAAGGCGGCGGAAGGGTGGTCATTGCCGGCCTCCGCGATGTCGGTCGTGTCGGTGACGGCTTTTCTTGCCTTTCGTTTTCCAGGACGTTGCGATTGGCTGAACGCGGCACTTTCGCTCGTGATGATGATGCTATTTCAGGCGGGCTCGAGTACGCTTAGCGATTGCAGCGATCATCTGAGTGGCGTGGATCGTCCCGACGACCCCAAGGTGACCTGGATCTATTCCGGGCTTTTCTCCCTCGCCACCTTGCGTCGCTATGCCGCGGTGCTGCTCGCGCTCGGATCGTTCGCGGGCGTTATCATCTTGCTCCGCGGCAATCTCGATGCGGTCTGGCTCGGTGTGCTTGCCTTTGCGCTTGGGCTCGGCTATTCGTTTCTCAAGTACCGTGCGCTCGGAGATGTCGCGATTCTCCTCGCGTTCGCATTGTTGCCTGCGATCGGAGTCGGCCGGGTGGTTGCAGGCGCGTATCTTCCAGAGACGCTGCTCGTGGTGCTGCCGGTCGGACTCATCACGCTCTCAATCGTACACGCGAACAACTGGCGTGATATCGCAAGTGATCGCGCGGCAGGAATTCGTACGTTGCCGATTCTCGTGGGCGAGAGGGCGTCCGCAGCGATTTACGCCGTAGAGGTTTTGCTGCCGTATGCGCTGGTGGCCTGCGGCGCGTTTTCTGGATTTTTTCCGATTGCCGCGATGGCGGTTTTTCTGACGCTTCCGCTCGCCTTGAGGAATCTTCGCTCGCCGCTCAAGTCGCTCGATCGCGCTTCGGCGCTCTTGCAACTTGCGTTTGGTGCGGTGTATTCGGTTTCGTTTGTGATGTGAGGACGTAGGACGTAAGACATAAGACGTAGGGGTTTGGACGTAGGACGTTGGGTTTAGGGTGAAATAAGACGTAGGAGATAATTTATGAACAATCAAAGTAAAATCGTAAATGCCGCGCTTACGCTGATGCGCATCGCGGTCGGCTGGCACTTCCTCTACGAGGGAGCGTGGAAACTCATGCAAAACGGCAAGTGGAGCTGCGCCTCCATGTTGAGCGGCTCGACGGGTCCATTTTCTGGACTCTTCCAAGCGCTCGCCGCTTCGCCGGTCTTCGTGACCTTGAGCGATTGGGCGGTGATGCTCGGACTTGCCGCAATCGGTCTTTCGCTCATTTCCGGAGTTCTCTCGCGTATTGCCGCACCGTTCGGAATGATGCTGATGCTCCTTTTCTATTCGTCCATGCCGCCTGAACCTTTTGCCCGTGCGATCTCCGCGGCGGACGGACACTTCTTTATCATCGAGCGCAACATCATCGAGTTGGTGGCGCTCGCGGCGATTGCGATCTTTCCCTCGCAGGTTCCGATCGCCTTCAAGAATGGCGCGTGGAAGCGTCTGTTCGTTGCGATCGTTCCCGGTGGCGTGGCGTTCCTCGTCTTCGCCGGATGCTTCGCCTATCAGGTTGCAAACGGACACTTCAAGAAGTCCGAAGCGGTCACCTCGGCAACCGTCAAGGTTCACGAGTTCACGCAGCTGAGCGCGCTTACCAACAAGCTTGGGGCGACAGTGTCGATTGCCGGCGTCAAGGTGTCCCCGCTCGTCCTCGGTGGCGATCTCATTGCGGGACACGCCCATGCGCGCGATCTCATCTGGGCCGACAAGTTCATGAGTTATTACCATACCGGCGGTGCGCTCGAGCGAACCGTCCGCTACGCGACATACGCCGGCATCAACGCCTGCTTTGTCGAGCCGCAGTTCATCAAGCCGATGCTCGCGGCGGCCACGGAAGTTAACGCGAAGCTCAATGCTTTTGCGAATTGTGCGAGCGCGGCAGATGCGCGGCTTGCCTCCGAGTCGGGGGCGAAGGCGGTGTATCTCCGTCCCGAAATCGCGGACGCACTTGCGAAGAAGGGAGATGATGCCGCGCTCAAGAATGCGTTTGCCGCGCTTGGGGAGTGCGGACTTCCGGTCGGTTTCGGTGCCGAGGATGTCGCCACGGTCGAGAAGGTGGTCAAGCTTGGACTCAAGCCCGCGTTCTGGGTGGTCGCGTTTCACAGCATCGATTATCCGGCCGCCCGCATCGGCATCGGACACAACAACATCTGGTGTGTCGATCCGAAGCGTACGGAAAGCGTGATGAAGACGCTTGAGGCGCCGTGGGTGTCGATCCGCGGACTTGCCGGCGGATACTTCGAGCCGGATCGTGCCTTCGAGTTTGCCCGCAAGCGAGGAGTCAAGGTGGTCGCGATCGACCTTCTCGAGTTCCGCATCATTGAAACCGTGAATAAGATTTCCGCCAAGCTCGCCAAGGAGGGCAAGTGATATGAAGAACTTTGATCAAGCGAAGGTTGAGTCCTGGTGCCTGGTTGCAATGCGCGTCATCGTCGGTTGGCACCTCGCCTTTCTCGGACTTTGGGCATTGCTGACTGCAGGAGGATTTTCCTGGGCGGGTCCGCTCCATTGCGCGCACTGGATATTCGGTGATGCGCTTCGCGCCGTAGCGTTCTCGCCGGCGATGCCGGCTATCGACATCATCTTTGCGGTGGGACTTCTCATTGCCGGCGTTCTGCTGATGTTCGGTCGGGCGGTTTTGCCGTCCGCGATCTTCGGCATCGCCTATCTCGCGCTCGAGTACATCATCAATCCTCCGCACTTCGGCCACACCGGCGTAAGCCATGTGATGTTCCTTGATCGCAATGTCGTCGAGATCGCGATGCTGGCCTTCATCGCGGTGGCGATGAAGGCAAAGGAAAAAGGAAAAGGGAAAAGTGAAAAAGGTGTAGGTGAAGGTGTAGGTGAAGGTGTAGGTGAAGGTGAAGGTGTAGGTGTAGGAAGAAGGGATTTGATTGTCGGGATTGGTTCGACGGTGGCGCTCGCGGGGGCTGGTGTTGCGAGCAAGGTCCTGCGATCCGAGCCGATTGTGCGCGTGACGGGTCCGGCTGTAAAGCCGTTCGATCCCGCTGTCGATCTCGCGGGACTCACCCATCCGATGTCCGCCTACGGCAAGATCGGCAACATGAATCTGAGTCGTCTCATTCTCGGCGGCAATGTCATCGGTGGTTGGGCGCACGGACGTGACATGCATTACTATGACAAGATGGTGAAGGCCTATCATACCGATGAACGCGTCTTCCGCACCTTCCGCATCGCCGAGGCCGCAGGCGTCAATACGATTCTCACCAATCCTGCGCTCATGCGCGTCATCAACCGCTATTGGCGCGAAGAGGGCGGCAAGATTCAGTTCATTTCCGATTGCGGATACAGCGGCGGCCTCATCAAGGGTGCCGAGGTGTCGATTGAGAACGGAGCTTCACTCGTCTATACGCATGGCGGCTTTGCGGACACCATGGCGGTGAAGGGAGAGTGGAAGAAGTTCCGTGAGTATCTCGATGAAGTGCGTAAATTCGGAGTGCCGACCGGCATCGGCTGTCATCGTCTGGCGACAGTCAAGTTCTGCATCGAGCATGATTGCATTCCCGACTTCTGGATGAAGACCGTGCACCGCGTCGACTATCCGACGGCGTATCTCGGAGAGGATCGTAAGCCGTCCAAGGACGGACTCGGTGTGGTTGACAACCGCTTCGTGGACACCGATCGTCAGACCGTGTTCGATTTCATGAAGGAACGTCCCGAACCGTGGATCGCCTTCAAGATCCTCGGAGCCGGCATCGAGCATCCGAAGGACGCGTTTCCGGTCGTGTACAAGGGCGGCGCGGACTTCGCCTGCGTCGGCATGTACGACTATCAGATCGTCGAGGACGTGAATATCGCCAATGAGGTCTTCGAGAACGGACTTCCGAATCGTAACCGTCCCTGGCGCGGATAAGTCAGGACACTTCCGACATGAACATCGTCGTCTGTCTTAAACAGGTTCCCGACGCGACCAACGTACGTATCGATCCCAAGACGAATACGCTCATTCGCGACGGGGTGGAGTCGATCGTGAATCCCTTCGACGAATATGCGCTCGAGCAGGCGCTCTTGCTCAAGGATCGCCTCGGTGCGAAGGTGACTGTGATTTCGATGGGACCTCCCCAGGCGAAGGTAGTTCTGCGCGAGGCACTCGCCCGTGGCGCTGATCGTGCCTTTCTCGTTTCCTCGCGCGCCTTCGGTGGGGCGGACACTCTCGCCACCGCCTACACGCTTTCGCTGGCGATTCGCAAATCGCTCGATAGCGCGACGCCTGATCTCGTCCTCTTCGGCAAGCAGGCGATTGACGGCGATACCGCTCAGGTAGGTCCGGGAGTGAGCGAGTTTCTCGGACTCAATCTCGTCACCTATGTGAGGGAGATAGAGTTGAAGTCGGGAGTTGAAGTTGAAGAGCGGAAGTTCAGGGCCATTACGGTAATGGACGATGGCGAGCACGTGGTTGAGGGTGAACTTCCTGCGGTGATGACTGTCGTCAAGGAAGCGGATGAGCCGCGCTTCGCTTCGCTCGTAGGATCAATGAATGCCTCACGCGCGGAGATTACCGTGCTGGATGAAAAAGCGTTCGCCGCCGATCCGCGGCAGATTGGACTCGATGGATCTCCGACGAAGGTGGTGCGAATTTTTCCTCCGCCGGTGAAAGGCGGCGGACGTCGCCTCGACTGGAACGGCGGAGCATCCGAAACACTGTCCGAACTCCTCAAGGAACTCAAGTCATGAGTGCGCCGATTGCGATTGATCCGAGCCGTTGCACCGGCTGCGGACTCTGCGTCAAGGGTTGCGGCTTCGAGGCGCTCCGTCTTGTCGAGGCGCCTGGTGCGAACAAGCTCGGACGTCTTGCGGCAGTGGACGAGGGCGCGTGCCGCGCCTGTTCGGCCTGCGTTAACGCCTGTAAGTTCAAGGCGATCTCCGAAGTGAAGCGCGAAGTCGTCGGCACCACCGATCTCGATTCGTATCGCGACATCTGGGTGTTCGCAGAGCAGACGGATGGAAAGATCGCCGAGGTCGCTTTCGAATTGCTGACGAAGGGACTTGAACTCAAGGCCCAGCGCGGCAACGGTTGTCGGCTTGCAGCGGTGCTGCTCGGTCATGCGCTTTCTGATGCGCTCATCGACCAGCTCTCCGCCGTCGGTGCAGATCTTGTCTACGTCGTGGATGATCCCGCGCTTGCACAGTACGAGCCGGGCGTCTACACCGACGCGCTGGCTTCGCTCGCCAAGAAGTATCGTCCCGAAGTCATTCTCGCCGGTGCGACCGCGATCGGTCGCGCCTTCTTCGCGCGCGTCGCGGCAAGATTGCGGACTGGACTTACTGCGGACTGCACCGCGCTCAAGGTCGAAGCGACCGAAAACAAGACGGACGGACGTACCCGACTTCTGCTTCATCAGTCGCGTCCCGCCTTCGGCGGCAACATCATGGCCACGATCATGACGCCGAATCATCGTCCCCAGATGGCGACGGTGAGACCGAAGGTGTTTAAGAAGGAAAAAGGAAAAAGGAAAAGTGAAAAAGGACAAGGGAAAAGTGAAAAAGGACAAGGGAGGGAGTTGAAGGTAGGAGTTGAAGTTGAAGAGCGGAGGTTAGGTGTAGAGGTTATTCGGGAGGAGATGAGGATTACGGAATCGAAGGTGCGCACGGTTGAGGTGGTGCGAGATCCTGATTCTGTGGACATCACCGCGGCGGAAGTGCTGGTCGCAGGTGGACGGGGACTTAAGAACGCGCTCAATTTCGTGAAGCTTCACGAGCTTGCCGGACTCCTCCACGGCGAGGTCGCCGCTTCGCGTGCCGCGGTCGATGCCGGATGGACGACGGCTCGCCGCCAGGTCGGTCAGACCGGACGCACCGTGGCGCCGCGGATATATCTTGCTTTCGGCATCTCCGGTGCGATTCAGCATCTCGAGGGCATTCGCGGAGCAGATCGTATCATCGCCGTCAATAACGATCCCAAGGCGCCGATCTTCGACATTGCCGATCTCGGCATCGTCGGTGATGCGCTTGAGGTGATTGATACACTCATCAAGGAGCTTAAGAAATGATTGAGACTGATATTCTCGTCATCGGCGCAGGACCTGCGGGACTCGCCGCGGCAATGAAGCTCAAGCGCGGCGGATTCAAAGGACGCGTGGTCGTGCTGGACAAGGCCAAGTCCGCAGGCAATCACGTCTTTTCGGGCGCTGTGATTGATCCCGCGGGGTTTGACGGACTTCTTACCGAGTCCGAAATCGCCGCGCTTCCGTGCGAGAGTCGCGTCAACAAGGAGAGCTTCAGGTTTTTGCTTGGATCCGGTGCTTCGGTGAAGATTCCGTGGGTTCCGCCGATGATGCAGGCGCACGGATATCCCGTAGGTTCGCTGTCCAAGGTCGTAAAGTATCTCGCACAACTTGCGGAGGCAGACGGCGTTGAGATCTATCACGGTTTTGCCGTTACCGAATTGATTCGCGAGAACGGACGCGTGGTCGGCGCACGGACGGGTGAGAAGGGCGTCGATTCGCAGGGAGTGCATAAGCCGAATTACCTTGCCGCGGAGGAGATTCGCGCCAAGCTGGTGATCCTTGCCGAAGGTGCGCGCGGCTTCAATACCACGCGGCTCATTGAATCTCAAAAACTCGCTTCGGCGCGTCCCCAGGTCTATGCGCTCGGAATCCGTGAGGTGATCGAGCTGCCGGAACCCGTGCCCGGATCCGGCGGCGAGATCATGCACACCTTCGGTTATCCCGTCGATATGGTAACCTATGGCGGCGGATTCGTGTATCATCCGAACGATCGTCAGGTGATGGTCGGTTTTGCCGTCGGCCTTGATTACAAAGATGCCGCGCTTGAGCCGCACGAACTCTTCCGTCGTTTCAAGGCAACTAAGGTCGTTCAGCGCCATATCCGCGGCGGCAAGCCGGTCGCGTACGGTGCGAAGCTCATTCCCGAGGGCGGATTCTACGCGTTGCCGCGTCCGTACGCGGACGGCGCGCTTATCGTTGGCGATGGTGCGGGACTTGTGGATGGCCTTCGGATCAAGGGCATTCATCTGGCGCTCGAAAGCGGAGTCGCCGCCGCGGAGGCGATTCTCTTGGGACTCGATGGAGTCGGCGAACGGTATGACGAGATCTTGAAGCGCACGCGCGGATATGCCGAGGTGAAGCGCGTCAGGAACGTTCACGGCGGTTTCTCCTACTGCGCACCGATCGGGGTGATGATGGCGGGTTTCGCTTGGTCGACGTTCGGACGCATTCCATGGTGGCCGGTCGGCCGCGTCCACGCCGACAGCGATACGCTCCGTGCAATCGTGAATCGTAAATCGCAAACCGTCAATTTCCCGGGCTCACCCGATCGTCTCACCGATGTCTTCCTCAGCGGCACGGTTCACGAGGAGAACCAGCCGTGTCATCTGAAGCTTGGCGATAGTGCGAAGTGCGAGGAGTGTGCGAAGAAATTCGACAGTCCCTGCACGCGGTTCTGTCCCGCCGAGGTCTACCGCCGCGAGGCCGACGGTTCGCTCAGGATCGACTTCTCAAATTGCCTACATTGCAAGACGTGCGAGGTGAAGTGTCCAATGTCCAACCTCACCTGGACTCCACCTCAGGGCGCGGATGGTCCAAGATATGTCTGACGCACGGGAAATCGCTTCGCGCTTTGTGTCCTCAGGCGGCAAGCGGCTGCGTCCGCGAATACTGAAGGCGGTCTTCGATTCGCTGACGAAGCGAGGTGATGAGATGCGTCTGCAATCGCTGATGGACGCGATTGAGACGATCCACAAGGCGACACTCGTTCATGATGACATTCAGGACGGGGACGCAGAGCGATACGGACGTCCCACGGTCTGGCGCGAGCATGGTATCGAGGTGGCGATTGCGGTCGGAGATCTCATGTTCGCGCAGGCCTTCTCGCAGATCGCGTCGTCCGGTTTCGAGAACACCGGCGACATGCTCCGCGAGGCGTCCACGGCGATGCTCGAGCTTTGTTCGGGACAAGCGGACGAACTGACAGGCATCAGTGATTATTTGACTATCAGCCGGCGCAAGACCGGAGCGCTCTTCGGACTTGCGGCCTCGCTCGGTGCGCTCGCGGCGAAGTCCGATCCCGCTCCCTATCGCGAATGGGGTGAGCTTTACGGGATTCTCTTTCAGATTCGCGATGACCTTGCCGACCGCGGCGAAATGTCAGTACCGGATCTGCGCGCGCTCGAACGCGAATACTCAGAGCGACTTTCAATCCATCCTCTAACTAAAAGCATTCAGATATGATTAACATACTTTTCGCAACGCTGTTGGCGGTAGTTTCGGTTGAGCATCGGGATTTGCCGGAGACCTGGTTTCACATCATTGGCGGGAACGCATCGAAGGAAGGTATTTCAGCCGATGTGAAGGCGATTGCTGAGGCCGGCATCGGAGGCATCCAGTTCTTTCACGGACAGTTCGGCGGACGCTGGCCGGGTGTGAAGGAGCCGATTCCGTGCCTCAGTGCGAAATGGGATAATCTCGTAGCGCATCTCGCCGACGAGTGTGCCGCGAAGGGCGTTACTTTCAAGATGCAGAATTGTCCAGGTTGGTCGATGAGCGGCGGACCTTGGGTTCCGCCGCGCAAGGCGATGCGACAGCTGGTCGCCTTCGAACCGGGCAAGAAGCCGCACTTCGATGCGGATAGCGACTATCAGGAAATCTGCACGCTGACATTTCCAGCGCCGCTCGGGGAGAAACTCGGCATGCTGAAACCGGATTCCGTCGAGACGAATGGCGACTCGCGCGTGTTCCGCTTCGCGAAGCCGGTCACCATCCGTTCGATGGCTCTTTCGAATCCGCAGCAAATTAATCACGGCTGGAGTTATGAGCCGGCTCTTACCTTCGTTCTGGAGGCGGACGGCCGATGCGTGGTCAATCGTGAGTGTACTCAGGGTACGTGGTACGATTTCGCCTCAATGACCTTCGCGGTGCCTGAAACTACGGCCTCGGTTTGGCGTTTCACCGTTCATCATCGTCATCAAATCAACAAGTATCCGGACGTGAAACTATCCGCGGCGGCGCGGCTTGATCATTGGGAGCCGAAGGCGGCGCTTGTCCTTCGCGATTTTACGATGGGCACGAATGCCGCGCCGGTCAGGACCGAGGGTGAGCTGACGCTGGTCTTCGGACATGTCAATGCCAAGAAGCGTAACGCGCCGGCTCCGCCGGAGGGCACGGGCTGGGAATGCGACAAGATGGATCCGGAAGGATTCAAGGTGAATTTCGACGGCTATGTAGGACGACTCATCAAGGGTCCGCTCGCGGGCAAGGGGATGTGCGGACTCGTTGTCGACAGCTGGGAGTGCGGTCCCGCGCGCTGGACCTGGAAGATCGAGGAGAAGTTCCGTGAATTCAACGGTTACGAACTGCGTCCGTTCATGCCCGCGCTTTTCGGTTATGTGATCAAGAGCGAAGCCGAGACCGAGCGTTTCCTGCTCGATTTCCGCCGCACCTGTTCGCGTCTTGTCGAGGAGAATTATTACGGCACGATTGCGAAGATCGCGCACGAGCACGGACTCACGGCGCAATACGAAACTGCTTTCGGCGACGTGATCGTCGGTGATCTGATGCGATTCTGGAAGTATGCGGACGAACCGATGTGCGAGTTCTGGAGTCCGTTCGACCAGCCGGAGGCGTCCGTTTATTCGCACAACTTCAAGCCGGTCAGGCCCTGTGTCTCTGCCGCGCATCTTTACGGCAAGCGCCGCGTCAGTGCGGAGGCGTTCACGAGTTTCAAGTTGAACTTCAACGAGACGCTCCAGTCACGGAAGGAGGATGCGAACGTTCATCTTTGCCGCGGTGTCACGCATCTCGTCTTCCATACTTACACGCACAATCCCGTGGTCGGTGGACTGCCCCCCGGCTCGAGTTTCGGTAGCGGCATCGGTTCGCCATTCTTGCGCCTGCAGACCTGGTGGCCGTTCATGCCGGGTTTTACTCGGTATCTGGCGGTGTGCGGACACGAACTCGAGCGCGGCAAACCTGTAGTCGACGTACTCTGGTATGTCGGTGATGCGCTGGCGCACAAGCCCGACGAGCGCGGCGACCGTCTCGGATCCGGCTACAAGTACGACTATCTCAATCGTGATGTTCTGGAGACGCGGCTCGATGTCAAGGACGGCAGATTCGTGTTGCCGGACGGCATGAGTTACCGCGTTTTGTGGATTCCCGCAGGAACGTTCATGTTGCCTGAGACGGAGCGACTCATTGCCGCGCTTGAGAAGAAGGGTGGACGGATCGTCCGCGGCGATTTCAAGCCGGACTGGCAGGCGGATGTCGAAGGGGCGCCTTATTGGTATCATCGCCGCGATGGCGAAGAGAGCATCTATTTCCTTGCGAACTTCCGCAAGCCGTTCAAGGGCGAGGTGAAACTGAGGGACTATCCGAAGTCGCTTTCAATCGAACTTGCGCCTGGCGAGGGACGGTTCGTGTACGTGAAGGGCGGCAAACTTCGCATGATGGAGCCGGAGACCGGGCGTACCGTGTTCGGTGCAAAAGGCGAAGGCGAGAAGGAACTGAGCGGCTGGAGTCGTCCCCTCGGCTTCTGGCGCGATCTGCCGGGCACGATGGAGGAGAAGGGCTTTTCGGGAACGCGCGATTACACGCTCAAGGTGAAGCGTCCGCTTCCGAAAGGCGACCCGCGGCGGATCGTCTTCGATCTCGGCAGGGTCGAATGCTGCGCGCGAGTGATCGTCAATGGCAAGAAGGTTGGCGATCTCTGGTGCGAGCCCTATCGAATCGATGTCACCGATGCGCTTGCCGACGGCGAGAACGAACTCAAGGTCGAGGTCACCTCGACTTGGCGCAATCGGCTCATCGTCGATGCACGGCTTCCGGAGGAGAAGCGGCAGACCTGGACAGTGAGGGGACCCGATGGCGGGCACGGCTTCGCTCTGTCCGGCTGGGTCGGTCCCGCGAAGTTGCGTATTGAACGATAGGTGCGGTTTTGAGATAATGCGCAGGTAGAAGTTCAAGGATGGATAACATAGTCAAAGGAATGATGAAATGAAGAAACTGATAGGTGTCTTGACTTTCGGATTGATCCAGGCGGCGTTCGCGCGTCAGCCGAATTACGACGAATCGAAGATCGCGCCGTACACGCTTGAGGATCCGCTCACTTTCGCGGACGGACGCAAGCTCGCCTCGCCCGAAGAATGGCCTGCTCGTCGCGCGGAGATCGTGCGTATCTTCGAGCGCGAGATGTTCGGTCGCACGCCCCCGAAACCGGAGACGGTGGTCACGGAATTGCGCGAGGAGGGTGCGACGCTTGCCGGTCAGGCTATCCGCCGCCAGTACCGCATGTGGTTCAAGGCCGACAAGTCCGGTCCGTTCATCGACTGGCTCGTGGTCATACCCAATCGCCTCACGGGCAATTCTCCGCGCAAGGCGGAAGGGCGCATCGTCTGCGAGAATCTGAAGAAGGTGCCGGTCATATTGTTCCTCAATTACCGCGGCAATCAGGAGATGCTGTCGGATCCCGAGGTGTTCATGCCCGAGGCCGTCTGGGTGCGGGATCATGCCGAGCGCTTCTGCTTCGAGCACAAACCGGCGCGTTGGACGCGCGGCAAGGCGCGCGAGTCGGGCGCCGCCTCGCCGATGCCGGTCGAAACGATCGTCGCGCGCGGCTACGCGCTCGTGACGGCGTGTTACGGACAGGTCTCGCCCGATGTTGAGGTGCGCAAGGGTGATCCCGAAGCGCTCGCCTACACCGGCATCTTCGAACTGTGGCCGAAGCGCGATCCGAAGGCGGACGACAACATTACCGCGATCGGTGCGTGGGCATGGGCGCTTTCGCGCGGACTGGACCTCGCCGAGCGCATTCCCGAGATCGATGCGAAGAAGTCGGTCGCGACCGGCTGTTCGCGGCTTGCGAAGACGCCGCTCCTCGCCTGCTCGCGCGATGAGCGTTTCGCCGTCTGCGTTCCCTGTCAGACGGGTGGTGGTGGATGTCCCCTCGCCAAGCGCGACTTCGGCGAGAACGTTTCCACCGAGATGAAGTCGTTTCCTCACTGGTATTGCCGCGCTTACGCCAAGTACATCGACAACGAGGCGGCGATGAAGTTCGACCAGCATCTCCTGCTCGCGTCCATCGCGCCGCGCGCGCTGCTCGTCGAGGGCTTCAATCAGAACTGGTTCGACACGAAGGGCGAATTCCTCGCCTGCCGCGCCGCAGCTCCGGCCTGGGAGTTCCTCGGCAGGTCGGGACTCCCCCAGGGCGGATTTCCTGCTAACTACGACACCTCGCTGATCGGCAGGTGGTTCGGTTACGTGCGCCGCGGTGGCGAGCATGGCATCTCCGGCAGCGACTGGTTGTGGATGATGGACTTCTCTGACCGCGTCTTCCGTGAAATGTCCCGCGAGTGAGTTTACGAGCGTGAAATTCTGGGGTATAACCGGTACGAACGGCAAGACCACGACGACGTGGATCTTCGCCGAGTTTATGAAGGCCGCGGGACGCAAGTGCGGCTACATCACCACCGTTGAGGTCTTCGACGGCAAGGATCGCTACTATACCGGCTACACCACTCCTCCGCTCGCGCAGCTGAAGGAAATCTACGCGAAGATGGAGGCGAACGGTTGCACCGACTGCGTGATGGAAGTCTCGAGTCACGCCATCCATCAGCATCGTACGGGAGATACCGTCTTCTCCGGCGGCGCGTTCACCAACTTGAGCGAAGATCATCTCGACTATCATAAGACGATGGAGGCGTACTTTGACGTCAAGCTCGACTTCGCCAGACAGATAGCAGCGGCGCATTCGACGACTCCGAGCATGGGTCGCAAGGATCTGCCGCCGTATGTTGTTTGTCTCGATGGCGAGAATGGCGAGAAGATGTTCAATGCCGTCGGCAATGTCGCGGTCAACGTGATTGCCGCGGGACTCAAGGCCGGTGGTGCCACGAAATACGATCTTTCGAATTTGCAGCTCGCCGGTGCCTACAACCAGTCGAACGTGCTCACAGCCGCGGCACTTGCGGAAGCGGCGGGGGTAGAGCGCGAGACGATCCAGCGCGTCATTCCGACGTTGAAGCCAAGGTGGGGACGCCTCGAGCTCGTGGAGAATCCGCTCGTGAAGGCGAAGGTGTACGTCGATTTCGCGCATACCCCGGACGGACTGGAAAAAGTCCTCTCCGCCCTACGCCTACCATCTTCCCTACATCTACCACCTTCCCTACACCTACACCTCAAATCTACGCCTATCTCTCCTCACCTCTGGGTCGTCTTCGGTGCCGGCGGTGATCGCGATCCGATGAAGCGTCCGCTCATGGGTGCGGCCTGTGCGAAGTTCGCCGACCGGCTCGTCGTCACGAGTGACAATCCGCGCAGTGAGGATCCGAACGAAATCATCAAGGCGATTCTCGGCGGCTGCGCCGATCATCTGTCCGTCTATGTCGAACCCGATCGTGCGAAGGCGATTCGCTATGCGCTCGGGAACGCGGCGGAAGGCGACATTGTCGTCATCGCGGGCAAGGGACATGAGACCACCCAGGAAATCAAGGGCGTGAAGTATCCGTTCGACGACCGCGAGCAGGTGCGTAATTTCAGGTGAGTTTCAAGAAAGGATCGTCACGATGAAGAGCAAGCTCTTGTCTGTCGCAGTTCTATTTGCCGCGCTGTCTGTCGGTGCGGTTGAGTATTATGACGGATTTCCGGATCTTGCGAAGATTCCGACTCCGGATTGGGCGGCTAAGCGCATTGCCGCGGCACAGGCGGATTTTCAGTCGTGGAAGGGCAAGGACGAAGTGGTCGCGATTGCGACAGTTTCAGATATCCATTCCTGGGACGGACGATTTGAAAAGCCGCTCAACTGGAAGGATCATAAGCTTCACGTTCTTCTCGCCCAACGTGCGGCCAAGGCGCTCGGCTGTAATCTCTTCGCCGATCTCGGAGATACGGGATTCGATTGCCGCGGCACTTGGAAGATTCCTTCGGATAAGGCGTGGGCCGAGACGCGGCTCAAGGCGCAGGACGCGCTTTATCGTGATCTTGAGATTCCGTTCATGCAGATAACAGGCAATCACGACCGCGGCAATGTCAGTAATCGAGTCGCCAATGCTGAGTTCGGCAACCGTTTCAACCGCCGCAGACAGAATTCGTCCTTCATCCTTTCGAAGTGCGGTACCTGGGGTTATTATGATCTTCCCGGCAAGATGACCCGCGTCATTTTTCTCAATACGAGCGCGGAACGTGACGGTATCGGCGCCGATCAGATCGCGTTTCTCAAGGAGGCGCTTTCGACGTCCGGCGGACGCCGCGTGATTGTGCTCACCCACGTCTGCCTCCATCTCCAGGCGGGCCGGTGGATGCGCTACGGGAAGGGTCCCGCGAAGGAGCGGTACGGCTTTCCCGAAACGCGCAAGGTGCTCGAGGATTTTGCCGCGGCGAAGCCGGGACAACTCGTCTGTGTCTTCGCCGGCGACAGCCACTACAATCAGGATGCTACCTTGAACGGGGTCCGTTATCTCATCACCCAGAGCTACGGTTGGTGCGGCGACGACGATTGTTCGCCTGGCGGCTATCGCGTCAATTTCGATCGGACGAAGGATATGTTCGTCGATGTGATCTGCCTTAAGCCGGTAACGGGCGAGCTCAAGATTCTGCGCGTTGGTGCCAAGAGATGACGTTCCCGGCCGAGGCGATAATTCCCGATGTGGCGGCGGCGCTGGAAGCGGGACACGATGTCGTTTTAACCGCGCCGCCCGGTAGCGGCAAGACCACCTGCGTGCCGCCGGCGCTTCTCGATTCGGCGTTTCTCTCCGGCAAGAAGATTCTCATGCTCGAACCGCGGCGCCTTGCCGCCCGCAATTCCGCCGCGTTCATCGCGAAGAAAATCGGTTCGCGGCTCGGCGGGCTCGTCGGCTATCAGGTGCGGCTTGAGCGTATGGTTTCGTCCGAGACGCGGCTGGAGATACTCACCGAGGGACTCCTCTCCTCTCGCATCATGGAAGATCCCGAACTTTCCGAGGTCGGACTCATCATCTTCGACGAATTCCATGAGCGCTCGCTGCAGTGTGATCTCGCGTATGCGCTGGCGATGGACGTGAAGCGTGCGCTGCGTCCCGACCTGCGGCTTATCGTGATGTCCGCGACGCTCGATGCGGACGAGGTGATGTCCTCGCTCGCAGAGGGAGCCGAGCGTCCTCCGCGTCTGGTGCGCGCAGAGGGACGGATGTTTCCGGTCGAGACGCGCTATCTCGGCGGGGTTTCGATGTCCGCCGCGGTAAAGAAGGCCCTTGCGGAGACGGAGGGCGATGTGCTTGCGTTTCTGCCGGGTGAAGGCGAAATCCGCCGCACCGCTGAAGCACTTGGAAACGTTCCCGGCGCCGAGGTACTGCCGCTTTACGGTTCGCTTCCCAAGGAAGAGCAAGACCGCGTGTTTCGTCCCTCGCCGCGTCGCAAGTTGATTCTTTCCACTTCCATCGCCGAGACGTCGGTCACGATCGAGGGCATAACCTGTGTCATCGATTCCGGACTCATGCGAGTGCCGCGTTTCTCGCCTTCGACGGGAATGTCTCAACTCGTTACGCTGCCGCTTACCTGCGATCGTGCAGAGCAGCGCCGCGGACGCGCCGGACGCGTGCGCGCCGGCGTGTGCTATCGACTCTGGACCGAGTCCGAGGAGGCGTCCCATCCGAAGAAGATGATGCCGGAGATCCTCGATGCGGACCTCTCCTCGACTGTGCTTACGAGTGCGGCCTGGGGTGCAGTGAAGCGCGAAGATCTGCCTTGGATGACTTTGCCGCCGGCGAGTGCGTGGGAGCAGGCCATCGGACTTCTCAAGCTACTCGGCGCCATCGGCGGAGGTTCGGGACTGACTGAGAAGGGTAGGAAGATGTCGAGGATGGCGATGCATCCGCGGCTTGCGAGCATGATGATGGCAGGCGGTGATGCGCTTTTTGCTGCAATCATCGAAGAAGGCGCACGAAGCCGTGAGACCGACATCCGCTACGTGCGGCCTACGGATCGTGTCCGCCAGCTCGCCAAGCGCTTCGATCGTCAGGGCGGACCTTCGGGCCGTCCGCTATCGCGTGAGGCGGCATTGTCGCTGGCCTATCCCGATCGTGTGGCGAAGAATCGCGGCAACGGAACGTTCACGATGGTGTCGGGACGCGGTGCGTTCCTTCCCGATGACGATCCGCTTGCGCGCGAGCCGTATCTCATCTGCTGTGAACTCGATGACCGACAGGGGGACGCGAAGATCTTCCTCGCTTGTCCGATCGCCGAGGCGGAGATCGAGTCGCTTTTTGGCGATGAGATGACGGAAGAATCATACTGCGAATGGGATCGTGCGAACGAGCGGGTCAAGGCGGTTGTTCGTCGGAGATTGGGAGCGATGTCGTTTGCGGAGAAGCCGACTGGGACGCCGGACCCCGTCGAGGTCGCCGCGGCGCTTTTGTCCGGCATTCGTCAGAAGGGCATCGAGAACTTGCCTTGCTGGGGCAAGGAGACGCTCCAGCTGAGGGCGCGAGTGGACTTCCTCGCTGGCGTGCTCGAGGGTTGGCCGAAGCTTACCGACGAGGCGATTTTGAAGGCGTTACCGGATTTCATCGATGGCATGAACAAGTGGAAGGATCTCGAACGGCTCGACATCGCCTCGGTGATTGACGCGATCCTTATTGCGTCCGGACACGACCGCCGCGAACTCGACCGGCTGGCGCCGACGCGGATGGAGGTGCCGAGCGGCTCGAATATGCTCATTCATTATGAGGGCACAAATCCGACGGTCGAGGTGCGGCTTCAGGAGTGTTTCGGACTCATGGCCACGCCTTCGGTGGCTGGCGGACGCGTGCCGATCGTGATGACGCTTCTTTCGCCCGCACATCGTCCCTGTGCGGTGACGAAGGATCTTGCCGGCTTCTGGAAGGAAGGGTATCAATTGGTGCGCAAGGACCTTCGCGGACGCTATCCGCGGCACTATTGGCCCGAAGATCCCTTTACCGCCGTGGCCACTCGTCGCGTCCGCCCGAAGGGTTGATAATTGCCATCAGTTATGGTAAAATTCTCACGTATTTATATTTAGAGGTAATTGCAAAACCTCGGCGTTGACGGCTTGTCCGTCCGCCTGACGGCGTCCGGTCAAGC
>DCIL01000001.1:0-6909 GCA_002315875.1 Verrucomicrobia bacterium UBA1727
ATCGGCTCCGGATCGGCGTTCGTATCGACGAGCGCAACCACCGGGATTCCAAGACGGACCGCTTCCTTGACGGCGTTGAGCTCCTTGACGCAGTCGATGATGACGACGGCACCGGGCTGCTCGGCCATCTCGGCGACACCCGTGAGGTTGGTCTCGAGCTTGGCGAGCTCACGGCGAAGCATCGAGTTCTCCTGCTTGTGCTCGGAAAGAACGCCGTTGTTGGACTTCGCCGTCGCCTGAAGCTGCTTCATGCGCTTGACGGACGAGCGGAGGGTCTTGGCGTTGGTGAGCGTACCACCGAGCCAACGCTCGGTCACATAGAACTGACCGGCCTCGACCGCGGCACCCTTGACGATCTCGGCGACCTGCTTCTTGGTGCCGACGAAGAGAATGCGACGACCGGCGAGGATCGTGTCCTTAACGAACTGCGCGGCCTCATCGAGGAGCTCGACGGACTGCTGGAGGTCGATGACGTGGATTCCGTTGCGCTTGTCGAAGATGTAACCTTTCATCTTCGGATTCCAGCGCTTGGTCTGATGGCCGAAATGAAGACCGGCATCAAACATGTCCTTGAGAGTGATACCCGTAAGGGCGGACGTAGGCATTTCCATTTTTTTATTCCTTTCGAACTTAGATTTTTATCGTTCAATCCGCTTTGACCGCGGGTTATGGTAACCTCGGTTCATTCGCTTCAATCCGCCCACCATGGACGAATTAGTTGCGTAGTTTACCAAAAACCGCCGCGCCGCGCAATACCACTTAGAAAGCAATGGACAGAATCGCCTTGGCGTGGCGGGCGAGAACATCGCGTGGGTCGGCCGCGTAGGCCTCGAGGATCTTTCGGGCGACGCCCTCATGATCACCACAAGCCCAAAGCGCACGAGCAAAGGCAATCTCAACGAGACAACGATGCATCTCGGGACCCACCCCGTAACCGCCCTGCGGAGGCAAGATGCGCCAGTCCTTCACCGCGTGACCGGAAACGCGAGGCTTGGCAAGCGTCTTCGCAAGCATCGGTGCCGCCGCCCTGTTCGCATAGGCCTCGAGCGCCAGCGTGACGCCGCGGATGGCGGACATTCCCGAGTTGGCATTGAGCGGCTCCAATCGCTTGAGCAGAACCGGCAATGCCTTCGGATCACGAGTGTTGCCAAGCGCGATCAGAAAGCCGTTCATGACGTCCCCGCCCTGTCCGCTCGATCCGAGATTACCGCCCTTGCGCGTCTTTACAACCTTTATCTTTCCGGACACGATGCCGATGAGCGTATCAACTCCGGTGTTGTCCCCGAGGAATCCGAGCGTGACCGCGTAGATCTGCCGCGCCTTGTCGCTGTTGGCGTTGCGATACGCCTCACGGAGAAGCGGCAGCGCCCGCGCGCGATTCTCACGGCGCCACACCACGTGACTGCTGCGGAAATCGTTCGCCATCTCCTTTATCGCCGCGGCAATGCGCTCATCACTCGTCTCATCGGTATCCTTCGTCCATTCGAGCACCTCCGCGCGAAGGATTCCCGACTTCACCAGTTTCTCTCTCAACGCCGCAAGATCGAGGGTGCGGAAATCCCCGCCTGTGGTCTTTGCCGCCAGCGCCGCGGCAGTTCCCACCGAATATCCCATGTTCATGAGGTCGGCCTGCATGCGCACGATCGGAATGACATCACGCTCGCAGCCGATGCCGAGTCCAATGACGGCAATGCCGCCAAGTCCTTTCGGCAGCAACGAACGCAGCGGCACATTCGCCGGAAACTTCGCATACCGATGTCCGTTGATCATCGTCGGTTCGATGCTGTCCTCTGCAACAAAGCCGAAGAAATCCTTGATGTAACCGTGACAGTCCTGACGACTCAGCGCCTGCACGACGGTATCGGGAAACGGACGATTCGCTGCGATGTCCTGACCGGTGAGCAGAAGGTCCGGAACGATGCGCCGACGCTCACGCGAATCCGGCATCTTGGCGATGTCCCAGGCGTCCGGCGCACCAGCGCGGGCACGGACACCGAAAAGCCAGAGATCCCAGGCGCTGGAATCGTCCAGATAGCCGAAATCGGAATTGATGCAACCGCGCGCCAACCGATGCGGGGCCTGTCCCGAACTTTGAAGCGCGAACTCACCCGGTGCGAGAAACTCCGTCTTCGCTCCCGCGAACGCCGCGATATCGCTGTTGCCAGTGCCGTCGATGACGGATTTCGCGAGAACCTCGGAAGGTCCGAACTCGGAACCGAGGCGAACGCCAATCACGCGGTTACCGTCCTTGATGACTCCAATGCCCATCGTGAGCAATCTGACCTCGACCCCGGCCTCGCTGTTGAGCCGCCGCCAGGTTTCGGCTCGCGGATACAGCGAATACTTCGCGCCGTTCTTGCGATTGTGCGCCTTGAACTCCTGGGTGAAGCCGCAGTGATTGCCATCGTAATAGCCGAGAATCATGCCGTCCGTTCCCGTGCCGCCAAGGACGTTCAGATATTCAACAAGCAGCGTCTTCGCGCCCGCACGTCCCGCAGCAATCGCCGCCGGCGCACCGGCGGTTCCTCCGCCAACCACCGCGACATCGTATTCGTCCTTGCGCACAACCGCTTTCGCTGCGGAAGGTTTTGCGTTTCCCTGGCGATGCCATACGAGCATATCCGCATCATCGAGCATCGTATTCGTCCAGGTGAGCTCACGCGCTTTCCACTCCGCCTCAGCGAAGGAGGCGGGCGAGCCGTCCTTCATCGGCAGCGTGAAGGTGCAGCGATAGATCTTGCCGGCAGCATGAGTATGCGCGACCTTCATCTCGCCGGGGAGGCGCTCCACCTTCATGCCGGGAGCAGACGGCGGAACATCGGCAATGACGATGCGCGAAAAGGTCTCCTCTTCACCGACTGAAAAACCGCCGCGCTCCATCGCCGCGAGCGTTCCGTAGCGCGTCGCGTCGACGACTTTTGCCGCGCGGTATTCAATATCCCCTGAACGATTCGCCGCCTTCACGCCCACGAGCTTGCCCGAAGAATCGTGGATCAGTCCCGTCAACGCCGTTGAAGTGATGAACTCTACTCCGGCCTCGATAAGCGCACGATCGAGGGTACGCTTGACTTTCAAGGGGCTCGGTGTTTCAAAGACGTGCTCGGCTCCTGCAAGGTGAAACCATACGCGAGAAATCATATGGGTCTGCGCATCCGCCGCCTTTGAAATGACTAAGTTCATCTCCTTCATCTCGGAATCGATCTTCGCCACGTACGAAACGGCTTTCGACTTTCCTCCATTGTGATTTCCGGAAAGCTCGAACACCTCGCCCTTGCGCTCGAAAACTATTTCTTCGCCCTTGCGCTTTCCTTCGGTGATGACACCGACCACCCTGCCGGTATCGATACGACTCTTGATCACGCCGTTTTCGGACCGCTGATATTCATCGCCAACCGCCACCAGCACCTCGACATACGAAATCTTCGATTCCTTACGTAGCACACAGCGGATCTTCACATCCTCGTCGTAGAGCACCACATCACTGGCGCTCGGCGGACGCGAGGGTTCGGAAAAGCGCTCAAGATGATCGTTCTTGAAAATCCACATCGGAAACTTCGACATTGACGGCTCCGCCCAGTAGTCATATGGTGCCTGATCGGTTTCGCCGCGCCAGCACTTCTGAAGAAGTTCGTCATCGGCCGCCGGAGGTTGTCCGTAACCGAGTTCGAGCGTGCCCGCCACGTCCTCGCCGAGATAACTGAAGGGCGTCATCAGAAAAACGCGCTTGCCTTGCTTTCGCTCCGCAATCGCCGTCTTGACGCCCTTCACCGTTCCTCCGACAACGAGAACATCCGTCTCTGACGCCGCAGCGGCGGCCGCCATCGCGCCACCGCCAAACGCCATCACCCCGACCAACACAACTATCATTGAAACGTTTTTCATATAACGTCTTTTCATTTTCATAAACCCTTTAAAAGCAAAACAACATTTTCAGAAAGGCCTTCTACCACAACTCGTAATCGCACAACTCATATTTTCGCCACTACGAGTCGCGCCACTACGATTCTCGCCCAACCCAGCCATGACTATATCACCCATCTCATGACAACGCTGATAAAGTTCACTCTTCGTTGCCTGGCGACTAAGCGGCTCGTAAAGCGTTATGAAGAGCAAATCACCGCGAGCGCAGGCCGGCTCAAGCCGCGCGGACGGATGCCACCGCGTTTTCCACCCTTCCGGGCCAATCGTCTCCCCTGGAGCCGGCGGAAAACTCTCTGGTGAAAGTACGACGAATTTTCCACCCGCAAGCGCAATCTCATGGCCACAGGCCTTCTCGCAATCGCTCATGAACGTCGAAACGCCAGCACCACCATCGCCGATTCGCCGCGCCTTGCTTATCCAATCTTCCCATTCCGTCATACCGGGCTTGTAATGCCGATGACATTGAATCGGCTCAAGAACCGGAAGATTGATGATCTCGACATTGCCATACGCCCACCATTTTCGGCCAAGAAAATCAATTTCGCGAACACGACCAAAGAACTGCGCATTGGTCTTTCGCAACCAATGTCGTTTCGGATTCTCGCGAATATATTTCGTAAACGCCTTCAGCTGTCCCTTCTTCACAATGATCCAATCATGCCAGGCCGCTTCAAAGACCTGGCAACGTTCGCCAGTCACCTCGGCATAGCAACTCTCGAGCATGGACATGATCTGCGAGACCACCGACTCCAGACGGAGATGGTCGGGATTAGCACCGATCTTGATCAACAAGTGAATATGATCCGGCATGATTGAGAAACACTCAATCGGCTCAATCGCAAGACAACCCACGTGGAAATGACGTAGCACGCGAACGAACGCGCGGGTGACGACATTGAGCTGACAAACGCCAGGTTCCACGATCTCAGAAAAAGCCCTCGCGGACCTCGTTTTCTTCAACGTGACCATATAAAAATAGGGCCGCGAATAGTCAAAGCCAATAAGTCGCATACAGCCGCGCGCTAACTAATATCTCGTCATTGCGAGTCGACGCAGTTTTTACCTCGCGGCGAATTCAAATTCACGGAAGTAAGTTCCGAGGGCGTCGGTATCCTCGGCAAGAGTCTGTAGATGGAGATACGAAAGACCGAAACGCGGTACGGACTTCATTTGCGATTCGAGAACTTTCTTTCCATCCACCGTCAGTACAACCTTGCGACTGTCGGAATCCCACTCCGCAACAAGTTTGTGCCACCCAGGAGTCCGCAACTCAGGAAGGTCGATCGGTTGCGAGAAAGGTCCCGCCTTGGGTCCGATTTCATCACACGGATTCATCCAATGGTCGGCGAGCGAAAGCTGGAAGCCAGCGCCAGCGATTCTACAATCAACCGTTACACGTCCTTTCCGCGCAGCCGGAAAGTTCCAGACGATGCCCTGTCGATCGCTCACGAGACGCGGATCGCGAATGCGGCAGAGCTGCAGCACCTCGCGAATGCTGCGCTTGGCACCGGACGGCGGATTGTCCGTATCGGGATCGCGCACCAGCGTCGCACCGACGATGCGATTCCATGCACAGTGTCCAGCCCAGCCGCGCCATCCTCCGGATAGCGAACGGACGTAGAGATGGTTGGATATGGCGCCGAGTCCATTACGGAAATCTTCGCGCCGCGAGGTTTCAAGCAGCCAATTAGGATCGAAGATCACCATCCGCCGCGCCGAACTGTTCTGTCCGAGCGCCAGCAGCACCTTGCCTTCCGGAAGCTCGATCGCCTGCGTCTGATGGACGGACTTGTCGTGTTCGTCAGCGAGGTTGTTGCCGAGTTCGCGGAAATCGCAGGAGTTGCGAATCTCGTTCAGAAAGATTTCGCGGAAGCCCTTCCAGGTGCGTCCGTCATCATCCGAAATCGCCGCGTGCAGGGCATCGCGATTGGTGAAAACCACTTCCCATTCTCCCCGGGCCTCGGCCTTGCCGATCTCCGGATATTCGGAAGCATCGCGAGTAGGCAGAATTGCTGTGTTGTTCCAGAAGAAGAGGATGCGTCCGTCTTTCAAACGAAAGAGATACGGCATCGTACTTGATTGCCAGAACGCCGGGTCCGCAGCGCCTTCGCTCCAGGTCTCGCCTCCGTCCTTCGAACGGTAGAATGCGGCATTGGGTCCACTCGTGCGCGCGCAAAGTAGAAGCGTTCCATCCCCAAGCTCGACAACCGTCGGTTCGCATCCGTCATTGAACCAATGGGGACGCTTGTCGCCGAGCGACATCGTCTCCACGTTCGCAACCGGATCGATGTCCGTTCGCCGCCAGGTGCGCCCATCATCGTCCGAATAACAGACAGTCGCGTGATAACAAGCCGCACCGCCCTTTCTCCGTTCGCATCCGACGGCAGAGAACGCAGCGAGCCAGCGCTTGCGCGAGCGAAGCGGCAATAGCTGGCGAAGCTCGAACTTCTGCCACGGCATCTCAGTGTATTCCGCGGCAGGATCGCCGGGACCGATCTTCGACCTGACGAGCACGGTCCTTGTCGCCGTAGTTGCTCCCTTGAAGCCGATCCAATAGTCGCTCCACGGACATTTCACCATCGCCTCCGCAGCATTGGTGGGCGCGGCGAAGGTCTTCCAGCTAAGTCCGTGGTCCCGAGAGGCAATATAGACGCGCTTGACTTGTCCGTCCACCATCGCGTTTCCATAATGGCGAATCTCGCCATCGGCCGCCACACATAAATCGCGCACCGCGGCATATGGCTGGACGCCTACCACGGTCGGAGCGAATATTTCCTTAAGTGAAAGTACGGCAAAGATCAGAAAGTTCATATCCGCGTATTATAACAAAAAAGACCGCGGGAAAATCCCGCGGCCTTTTTGCGAGTAGCAATCAGAACGATTACTTGATCTCGACCTCGGCGCCAGCCTTCTTGAGCTGCTCCGCGATCTTCTCGGCCTCGTCCTTGGCAATCGCCTCTTTCACCTTCTTCGGCGCACCGTCGACCA
>DCIL01000001.1:6922-7426 GCA_002315875.1 Verrucomicrobia bacterium UBA1727
CCATGTCCTTGGCGTCCTTGAGGCCAAGACCGGTGATCGCACGGATCTCCTTGATGACGCCGATCTTGTTCGCACCGGCGGACTTGAGGATGACGTCGAACTCGGTCTTCTCTTCGGCAGCGGCAGCACCGGCACCAGGAGCAGCGACCGCGACAGCGGCAGCGGCGGAAACGCCCCACGCCTCTTCGAGGGCCTTGACGAGCTCGTTGATCTCGAGAACGGTCTTGCCCGAGAGTTCGTTGATGATTTCTTCGTTAGTCATTTTCTTTGTTCCTTTTTAGTTAAACCCAAGCCGTGTTTCATACTTGGGAAATTAGATATTTATCCTTAGTTGCTCTAGCAGCTCTAGAACATCTAGAGCGACTAGAGCTTCTATGTTTTACGCGGCAGGCGCCTCCGGAGCCGGAGCCTCGGCCGCGGGAGCGGCCTCGCCACCCTTCTTGGCCTTCTCGGACAGCACGCGCGCCAGACGCGTCGCGGGCTCCTTGAGGAGCATGAGCAACG
>DCIL01000001.1:7457-8708 GCA_002315875.1 Verrucomicrobia bacterium UBA1727
CCGGGCACCTTGGAGAGCGCCTCAACCATCTTGGCGTCCACGATCTTGTTGTCGTAGTCAGCGCCCTTGACGGAGGCCTTACCGTTGGAATTCTTGACGAACTCCATGATCGCCTTGGCAACCGCGGTCGGCTCACCATGACCGGTGGCAACGGCGGTAGGACCGGCGAACATCGCGTTCACCTCTTCGCTCCAACCCTTCTCCTTGGCGACCTTGCCGAGGAAGGAGTTCTTCACGACGAGCAGACGGCTGTCAAGCGCACGGAGCGCCTTGCGGAGCGCCGCGAACTCGGCGACGGTGGCACCGCCGTGATTGATGATGAAGCAGTAGTCGGAATCCTTGACGCGGGCGACGACTTCATCGAGGATCGCAATCTTTTCAATTCTCATTGTCTAAGATCCTTTCGATTATTCGGCGTCGATCGTGCTGATGACCGGAACGCTCACGCCCATCGTCGAGGAGATGCTCATCGACTTGACGAAAACGCCCTTGACCGTAGCCGGCTTCGCGGCATTGACCGCAGCGACGACCGCCTTGATGTTCTGAACGAGCGCCGCCTCGTCGAAGGAGCGCTTGCCAGCGATGACCGAGACGTTGCCGGTCTTGTCCATGCGGAAATCGACCTTGCCGCCCTTCGCCTCCTTAACCGCAGTCGCGGTGTCGTCGGTGACGGTGCCGGTCTTCGGATTGGGCATGAGACCACGGGGACCGAGCACGCGAGCGCACTTGCGGACCTCCTTCATCGCCTCGACCGTGGCGATCGCCACGTCGAAATCACACCAGCCCTCTTTCGTGACCTTCTCGATGAGATCGGCCATGCCGACGTAATCGGCACCGGCCGCCTTCGCCGCCTCAGCCGCATCACCACCGGCGAACACGGCGACCTTGACGGTCTTGCCGGAGCCGTTAGGAAGCTTGACGATGCCGCGGACAGCGGTATCACCCTTCGTAAGTTCACTGCCGAGGTGGAAATAGACGTCAACCGTCTCATCGAACTTCGCGCCGGCGTTGGCCTTGACGAACTTCACCGCCTCTTCGAGCGAGACCGCCTTCTTGGGGGCGTTCTTCAGCGAATTGAAATACTTCTTGCCGTGTGCGCTCATTCAACCACCTCGATTCCCATGTTGCGCGCGGTGCCGGCAATCATCTTGATCGCCTGCTCCGGATCATCGGTATTAAGGTCAGCCTTCTTCATCTCAACGATCTTGAGAAGCTGTGCCTTGGTCACCTTGCCGACCTTGTTCTTGTTGG
>DCIL01000062.1:0-243 GCA_002315875.1 Verrucomicrobia bacterium UBA1727
CCTTGCCTTCGCCGCGGAAGACGGTCACGTTGAGCTGCGCGGGATCGAACCCGAGATGCTTGGTGAGGAATTCGAAGGACCAGCTGATCGCCTCCTTCTTGAAGTAGTCATTGAGAGACCAGTTTCCGAGCATCTCGAAGAAGGTGAGGTGTGCCGCGTCACCGACCTCGTCGATGTCGCCCGTGCGCACGCACTTCTGAACGTCCGTGAGGCGCGTGCCCGCCGGATGCTCCATCGCACCCA
>DCIL01000062.1:304-5263 GCA_002315875.1 Verrucomicrobia bacterium UBA1727
CGGTCGGGTCGTTCTCGGGAATGACACTCGCTCCGGGAATGATCCGGTGTCCCTTGGATTCAAAGAATTTGAGGTATTCGTCCCTCAACTCATCAGCTGTAATGTCTGCTCTTGCCATTTTATTCTGTTCTCTTTCTCTTGAAATCACTTATTGAACTTCTTTTGACTCAGGAAATCCCAGATGCGGTCAAGCCAGGTATAGCTGCCAGTCCCGGGATTCGACACCATCTGGAAGCAATGCCCGCGCTTGGCGAGCGTATGAAGCTCCGACGACTTGCCCATCGCCCTCAGCTTCTCCCAGCACTTCACCGAGTTCATCGCCGAGAAACCGTCCGCATCGCCATGAACGAAGCACATCGGCGGCGTCAGCTCGTCAAACGCGAATTCAGGAACCGGCACCGCACTGTCATCATTGCCCCCGAGCTTGTTGGGGGAGTCAGGACCGTCCGTAAGCGCATACGCAGGATAGATCGGACACGCCCACTGCACGTTAAAGGGCTGCTTGTCGATCTCGTCTATCGGCTGATACGCGGGAGTCTTGCCGTTCGTCGCAATCTGCAAGGTGAGATGTCCGCCCGCCGAAAAGCCCATGATGCCGATGCGGTTCGGATCGAGCCCGCGCGCCGGCGCCTCGGCCCTGATCATGCGAATCGCACGCTGCGTATCCTGCCAGCCGGAAAGATGCTTCGGCTTGTTCCACGGACGACCGCAACGATACATGACTACGACCGCGGTCATACCCTTCTGATTGAGATAGTGCGCGACCGGCACGCCCTCGCCGATGAAATTGCAGAAGCCGTAACCACCGCCGGGAGTAATCACCTGAATCGCCTTCGTGGTCGGCTTCTCGGGAATGTACCAGACGAGATACGGCTCGTACTTTTGATTCGGCGAGATATCCGGAATCTTCCCCTTCGGCCAAAGCATCTCCTTCTCGGTGCGAATCGTCCACCCCGGCATCCAGCGATGATCTTCGCGCTGCTCACGCGGAAGCTTTGAAGTAAACTCCATCTGGTTCATGAACTCGACCGCGCGCTCGAGACCGAACGCACCATGGCCCTGATCGGCATAGAGGTGAAGCTCGGCGGGAATCTTCCGACGGCGGAGCTCGCGATAGCACTGGGTCGATCCGTTCGGCGTATACACGTCGGCCGCGCCGTGATGGAAGGAAATGGGGCACGTCTTCGCGTCGAACTTGAGCGCGGGATCGGGTTTCAGATCAAGAAAGGTCGTGCCGTCCTCCTTGCGCGCGATGCCCTTGAGTCCACCCGCGGTCGCGGTATTGTACGCAGGAGCGTTGGCAATCGCCCAATTGATGTGACAAGGCGTCTTATCCAGCTCGTCCACCGGCTCGTAGGCGGGCGTGAGCGAACTCGTCGCCAGCAGCGTCGTCAGATGTCCGCCCGCGCTCATGCCGATCGCGCCGATCTTCTCGGGATTCAATCCGCGCGCCTTTGCCGCCGCGCGCACGAGGCGGACCGCACGCTGTCCGTCCTGCCACGCCGAGCGATAATACTCGATGCCGTCGGGACGCGGAGTGCGATAGACGAGATTGACGCACTGATAGCCGAGTTCAGTGAATCGCTTCTGCCACTTCTTCACCAACCAGCCATCACAGCAGCTGGAGTAGGCACCGCCTGAAATCGTGATCATCACGCCACCGTTTGGTTTCGCCGGCTTCTCGCACCACTCGATGTAGGGCATGCGGTGAGTGGACTTGTCAAAGGCGGGATTCGGCGTCCTCCAATTGCCGTTGAGCAAGGTCTCGTCCGTCATCGCCGCATACTGCTTCTCCTGGAAGTTCGGAATCTTCTCCACGCTCGGCCAAAGCGGAACCTTCTCACCGCAAAGTCCGGTCGCCGCGATGATGACCGCAATTGCTCCAATGCCCATCCTGATCATGTCATTACTCCTTTTCGTTTTAAATCATTTCGAAGAAAGCGCCAGCTTGATGATCGCCTCGAGGTCGGTAACCTCAGGATGCTTCGCCATCACTTCGGTCACCATCTTCGTGCTCGTCTCCTCGTTGAAGCCGAGCGCACGCAACGCGTTGAGCGCGTCATTGACAATCGGCGAAAGCGCCGCGCCTCCCTCCGCCTTCGCGGCGAACATGAGCGAGCGCACCTTGTCCCTCAGTTCCACGCAGATCTTCTCCGCCGTCTTCTTGCCGACGCCCTTGATCGCCGAAAGCCGCTTCGCGTCCCCCGCGGCAATCGTAGTCGCGAGCTCCGAAACGGACGCGCCAGAGAGAATCGCCACCGCGATCTTCGGACCGACTCCGCTCACTCCCGTGAGCTTGAGAAAAAGCTCGCGCTCGTCTTCGGACGCGAACCCGAACAGCTGCTCGTCGTCTTCGCGGACGACGTGCTGCGCAAAAAGCTTCACCTCACCGCCTTCACGCGGCAGTTTCTCATAAGTCGAGATCGGTATGAGAAGTTCATAACCCACGCCGGCGGCTTCAATCACCACCCGCGTCGGCGCCTTCTCGGCCAGAATTCCTCGGATGTACGCTATCATCAGCCCTTCGCCTTGACCGCCGCAATGAGCTTCGGCAGCACCTGATTGAGATCACCGACGATGCCGTAATGCGCGGCCTGAAAGATCGGCGCGTCCTTATCGGTATTGATGGCGATGATCTTTGCGGAGTCCTTCATTCCCGCAAGATGCTGCACCGCACCGGAGATGCCGCAGCTGATCATCAGGGCGGGACGCACCGTAACACCCGTCTGCCCGATCTGGCGCTCGTGTTCGCAGTAGCCGAGATCGACCGCCGCACGCGACCCGCCAACCGCTCCGCCGAGCGCCGCGGCAAGTTCATGGAGCAGCTTGAAGTTCTCCTTCGATCCGACACCGGCGCCACCGGCCACGATGATGCGCGCGCCCTTGAGATTGACTGAAGAATGACGGCGGATGATCTCGACCACCTCGACGGGAATCTCCACCCCGTCAAGATTGGAAGAATGACGGACAATCCCATCCTTCGTCCTTCGCCCTTCGTCCGTCGCCTTTCTCTCCAGCGGCTTCATCACACCCTCTCTCACCGTCGCCATCTGCGGCCAGTTGCGCGGGTTGACGATCGTCGCGATAATATTGCCGCCGAAGGCCGGGCGAATCTGCATCAGCACGTTCTTGAACTCCTCGCCGGTCTTCTTGTCGGTGTAATCGCCGATCTGGAGATCGGTGCAGTCCGCAGTGAGTCCGCACCTGACCTCGGAGGCGATCGCTGGCGCGAGATCGCGTCCCATATGCGTGGCGCCGAAGATCACGATCTGCGGCGAGCATTCGCGGATGAGTGAAACGAAAGCCGCACGATACGCAATGCCGCGGTAGACCTTGAGACGGTCGTCCTCGATGAGACGGACGATGTCAGCGCCGCCTTCGATGAGTTTCGCGCACATCTCCTCGTTGCCGCCCAAAAGCACCGCGGCAAGCTTCACCGCCAGGCGGTCCGCCAGTTCGCGTCCCTTGCCGAGCAGCTCGAACGCGATGTCGGCGACCTTACCGTCCTCCTGTTCGGCGAATACCCAGACCTCACCCGATCGTGTGTTCATCGACAAGCTCCTTTACGAGATTTCCAATCGCCTCTTCGGTCGGCGCGACTTCCTTGAACTCACCACCGGCGAGCACTACGGACTCGATGCGGTTCACGTTCGTCGGCGAACCGGCGAAACCACAACGCGAATCCTCGCAGCCGATTGCCGCACAGTCGAGCGTTTCCGGCTCGCTCGCCTTGAGCTCCATCACGCGGCGCATATTGAATGGACGCAGCTCACCGAACTTCTCGGTGACCGTGAAGAGCGCGGGAAGCTTGACCCGATCGGTCTCGATGCCGGTGCCGATGTCGCGCACCGCCGTCGCTGTCTGTCCGTCCAGATCGAGCTTTTCAAGATAGGTGATTGCCGGCATCCCGAGCTTCTCGGCGATCTGCGGACCGGTCTGAGCCGTATCACCGTCAATCGCCTGGCGTCCGCAAAAGACGAGATCGGGAGAGAACTTCTTCACCGCCTGGGAAAGGATGTAGCTCGTTGCGAGAGTATCGGACCCCGCCGCCTTGCGGTCGGTCACGAGCACCGCACGATCGGCGCCGCAGAAAAGCGCCTCGCGGAGAATCGCCTTCGCCGCGGGCAGCCCCATCGTGATGACGGTAACCGTGCCGCCGAAGCGCTCCTTGACTGAAAGCGCGGCCTCGAGCGCACACCGGTCGTCGGGATTGAACACGGCGGGCAACGCCGCGCGATTGATCGTGCCGTCGGCCTTCATGGCATCGCCGGTGATGCGCTTCGTGTCCGGCACCTGCTTGATGCAGACGACCGAATTGTATCCGTTCATGACAAATGCTCCTGCATATCTAATCAATGGCGGTCCTGGCGGGACTCGAACCCACTACCCGCTGCTTAGAAGGCAGCTGCTCTGTCCAGATGAGCTACAGGACCTCTTTGAAATGCGTATTATACCAAAAATACTGGGAACTATACCCGATGCATCTTCTCGAAGATCTCGCTCTTCTGGCAGCGGATCTTCAGACCCATGCCAAGACCGATCTCGGCAAGTTCCGCGGCAAGGTCTTCGAAATGCCTGCTGGTCGCGGAATAGTCGACGATCATCATCATGTTGAAATAATCATCGACAATCGTCTGCGAGACGTCGAGAATGTTCACCTTGGCATCTGCAAGGTAAGTGCAGGTCTTGGCAAGAATTCCCACCGTGTCTTTGCCGACTACGGTGATGATGGCCTTCTTCATCTTGGTAACAGCGGACTTTTTCATGCGAGTTTGGCGAGTTTGGCGGCAATGCCGATATAGGTGGACGGCGTGAGCTTCAAAAGACGTTCTTTATCCGCCTTCGGCAGCGGCAGCGCCTTCACGAACTCCTGCATGATCTCCGCGTTGACACGGCGTCCGCGCGTCAGCTCCTTGAGCCGCTCGTACGGATGATCCATGCCGACCTTGCGCATCACGG
>DCIL01000062.1:5297-5921 GCA_002315875.1 Verrucomicrobia bacterium UBA1727
GGACCTCCCAGTTGTGGTCGAGATCTTCCTTGAGCCGCTCTTCGTTGAGCTCAAGCTTGCCGAGCCCCTTCTCGGTCGAGCGGATCGCGATGAGCGTATAACCGAAGCCGACGCCCATGTTCCGAAGCGTGGTGGAATCGGTCAGGTCGCGCTGCATTCTGGAGATCGCCAGTTTGCGGGACATGAAGCCGAGCACCGCATTCGCAAGACCGAGGTTGCCTTCGGAATTCTCGAAGTCAATCGGATTGACCTTGTGCGGCATCGTCGAGGAACCAATCTCGCCCTTGATCGTACGCTGTTTGAAGTAGCCCATCGAAACGTACATCCAAACATCGCGGTCGAAATCGAGCAGCACCGAATTCCAGCGTGAGATCGCATCGAAGAGTTCGGCAATGCCGTCATGCGACTCAATCTGAGTCGTGAGCCGGTTCTGACGAAGGCCAAGCGACTTGATCACCTTTTCGGAAAGCTTCTCCCAATCCACCTCGGGATAGGCGGAAAGGTGTGCATTGAAGTTTCCAACCGCACCGTTCATCTTCGCCGGCATCACCAGTCGGTCAATCTCCGCCGCCTGCCGCTTCAGACGGGCGGACACGACCGCGAGTTCCTTGCCGACCGTGGTCG
>DCIL01000062.1:5962-7685 GCA_002315875.1 Verrucomicrobia bacterium UBA1727
GCGTGTGCGCGAGCATCGGCACCTTGGCGTAGGCCGTCGCCATCGCCACGATCTTCGCCGTCATCGCTTCCATCGCCGCGCGCAGAATCTTCTTGCCATCCCTGAGCATCAGTGCGTGGGACATGTTGTTGATGTCCTCACTCGTGCAACCGAAATGGATGAACTCAGTCGCGGCGAATTTCGCGCCCAACTTCTCCTTAAGGAAGTATTCGACGGCCTTCACATCGTGATTGGTCGTCTTCTCGATGTCCTTCACGCGCTGGGCATCGGCAATGGAAAAACCAGCGACAATCTGATCGAGCTTCTTCACATCCGCCACGGTAAGCCGGCACTCGCGGATGCGCTTGTCAGCTCCGAGGGCCTTGAGCCAGGCAACCTCGACAAGCACGCGGCGCTTGATTAAACCGAATTCGGAGAACACCTCCTGAAATTCGGAGCACTTGTTCGAATAGCGTCCGTCAATCGGACTAATGGCGAGCAGATTGTCTATTTGCATAACGCGCGTATTATATCATAACCAGCCGCTCCGCGAGGCGCGAACAAACTCAGCACCTCACCTGCATGCCGTTAAGGGCCTCGGTCACACGCTCGTGGATCAAGGAGTTTCGTTCCGACCAGGCCCCTATTAGCGCCGCTCCCGTACTTTCAAACGAAGAAGGACCAGGCGTATGCGATCAGGAGCGACGGAAGGAGGTTGGCGACGCGTACCTTCTTCTCTCCATGGACGATGTTCCAGCCGACGGAGAATATGAGCAGGTTCCCGACATAGGAAAGATTGCTCATCGCCGCGGGCGTGAACACCGGCGCGATGAGATGCGCGGCAACCGTGATCGACCCCTGATAGATGAGAATCGGAACCGCGGCGAAGATCGCGCCCTTGCCGAGCGAGGCGGTCATCACCACCGTAAAGACGCCGTCCATCACCGACTTCAAGTACAACACCGTCGCATCACCCTTGAGACCGTCCTGTATGGACCCCACGATCGCCATCGCCCCGATGCAGAACGTGAGCGATGTGGTGACAAAGGCCTCGACGAACCGCTCGTCTCCCTCGTTGTGCGTCTTCAACTTGATCCATTCGCCAAACGCCTCGAACCGACGATCGAGATCCATCCATTCTCCAAGCACCGCGCCGAGGGCGATGGACACCACCAGCATCAGCGCGCCCTGCGAATGAAGAGCGCCGTCACCTCCGGCCCGCAGCATTTCCTGCAGCGTGCCTGCGATACCTACGAACATCACGCAGATGCCGAGTCCCATGATCACCGTCTGCTGATACCGCTCAGTAAGCCGGCGTCCACCGAGAAGTCCGAGAACTCCTCCAGCCACGATCGCCGCGGTGTTGACTATGGTTCCCAATCCGATCATTTTTCCGTTTGCTCTCCTTCAGTTTGACTCGCAAGGATTCGTTTTGATATACTACGCGACATCAGTTTTTGCTGAGATTCATGGACCCGTAGCTCAGTCGGTCAGAGCTGGAGACTCATAATCTCTAGGTCGTGGGTTCAAGTCCCGCCGGGTCCACCAACCAATTCCGCCAACGAGGTGCGCCGTTCGCGCACGGTATTGGTCGCGATCGCCCTGTCGATCGCATAAGGTACGCCGATGAGCAACACGAGCTTCTTGCCGCGGGTGATCGCGGTGTAGAGCAGATTGCGCTGGAGCATCACGTAATGCTGGGTGTGGACGATTACGATAACCGCCGGATACTCGCTGCCCTGCG
>DCIL01000062.1:7696-12350 GCA_002315875.1 Verrucomicrobia bacterium UBA1727
TGTGGATCGTCGTCGCATAGGCGAGCACCAGCTCATCGAGATCTCCTGGCGCGTACTTGACCGGACGCCCGTCGAAACTCACCACGAGCGAACGATCCGACGCGTCCACCTTGAGGACGAATCCGACATCACCGTTGTAGACATCCTTGTCGTAGTTGTTCCGAAGCTGCATCACGCGATCACGCACTCGGAAAGTCGTGCCGCCGCGGACGAGCGCGTCGCCTTGCGGATTTATCGCCTTCTGGATCTCGACATTGAGATTGTCCGTACCAAGCACGTTCTTCCGCATCGGCACCAGAATCTGCACGTCCTCGAGCGGATCCATTCCGAACTTGCGCGGAATGCGCGTCTGCATGAACTCGATCGCCCGCGAAACGCAGGTCTCGGGATCTTCACAGCGCATGAAATAGAAATCACAATTATCGTCCCGACGGATCTCCAGCGGCTCGCCCGCATTGACGTGGTGGGCGTTGCGCACGATGAGACCCGATTCGGCCTGGCGGAAGATGAAATCGAGTTTCACGGACGGCACCACGCCCGACTTTATGAGATCGCCGAGCACTGATCCTGGTCCCACGCTCGGCAACTGATCGGTATCACCCACCCACACTACGCGGGCACTGTCCGGAATCGCGGCAAAAAGATCGGATGCAAGACGAATGTCGATCATGCTCGTCTCATCGAAGATGAAGACATCGCCCTCAAGCCGATTTTCGGAATCGTAGGTAAAGCGGTTGGTGACGGGGTTCCACTTCAGGAGCCGATGGATGGTCTGCGCCTCCGCCCCCACCGACTCGGTCATACGCTTCGCAGCGCGTCCCGTCGGCGCGGCCAGGACAACCTTGAGTCCCTTCGCCCTGAGAATGTCCACCAGCGCCCTGATGATCGTCGTCTTGCCGACTCCGGGACCACCGGTGATGATGGACATTCGGTTTCCAAGCGACTTGAGAAGCGCCTCGCGCTGCTTGATGGCAAGCTTGAAGCCCGCGCGCCGCTCCCAGGCGGAGATATCGCGCTCGGCTCGGTCCGCCGCCGCCGCGGAATTTCCCGAAAGCGGCGTCAGCAGCGCCTTCACGCGTCTGGACACATCGCGCTCGGCATAATAGAGCGACTTGAGATAGATCCGCCGCGGCTCCTCGTCCGCCGCAGAAACGGCGAGGATGCGTCCGGACTCGGTCTCCTCGGCGAGCGCGGCGGAAAGGATCTCGACAGGAATTTCCGTCAGTTCGTTGGCGTGCAGCAGCAAGTCGTTCTCCAGCGTCCAGCAGTGTCCTCCGTCCTCCGCCTCGGTCTCAAGCGTGTAGGAAATCGAAGCGCGCGCGCGCAGAGGAGAGTCCTTCGGAATTCCAACCGAAAGCGCAATTTTGTCAGCCGTCGCAAACCCCACGCCCCAGATGTCGCGGCAGAGCTTGTAAGGATCGGCCTTGATGATCGCAATCGCATCGGGTCCGTAGCGCTTGACGATCTTCGTCATCTTATTGATGGAGATGCCATAGGTCTGTCCGAAGATCATGTTCTCGCGCAACGTCTCGTTCGCATTCCACGACTCACGGATCTGGCGGATCTTCGACGCACCAAGCTTCGGCACCTCGCGGAGACGTCCCGACTGATGCGACAGCACGTTCATCGTATCCTCGCCGAAAGTATCGACGATGCGTTTGGCGAGAACCGGACCCACACCCTTGATGAGTCCCGACGCGAGGTATCGTTCGATGCCCTTCAAGGACCGCGGTGCGATGCAGGTGAGTTCGGACGCCTTGAACTGACGGCCGTGCACCTTGTCCGTCACCCACTCTCCCACCGCCTTGACATCCTCGCCTTCCCAGACGGCGCGGGTCTTGCCGACGATGGTTATCTCAGGACCCTTCGCCAGCTCGAAGTCGCTCGGCAGTTCAACACGGAGAACGGTGTAACCATTCTCGTCGTTGTGGTAGACGACACTTTTTACCGTGCCTTCGATGGTCTCACTGCCGTCCGCCATCAGCAATCACTTCCTGTCGTCCACAACCTTGATCCTGCCCAGCGCGTAACGCCGCGTCTTGGCTACTTGACCTTCAATTGCAAGCGCGAGAATCGGTGTGCCGACACGATCGCCGAGCGAAACGCAAAGCGTGTATTCTCCGGGAGCGATCGTAGGAACCCTTGCGCCGTAACCGGGACGAACCGTTCCGTCGTGACGGAGGACCTGCCGCGGGGGCTTGCCGTTGGGATTGATGTAGGACGGAAAATCCCAGCCGAAGGCGACGGACGATTCGACCGCGGCGATTCGGCTCTCGCCATCGAGCGTCGGCTCGACTTTACGGAAATCGAATTTCTCATCGACAGCAGTCCAGATGACCGTGCCCTTCTCATCCAGAAGCGTCCACGCCGCCACGTATTCCGCAAGCGGCGGTGCAACCCCGACGTTAACCCACTTCGCCGCGATCTTAACTTCCTTGCCGATAGCGACAACGTCGGGGAACGTGACCTCCTTCAACTCGAAGCGATATCCGAGACGAAGGTTCACCTCTTCGACCTCCTTGCGGTTAAGTTTCAAGAATTCCTCCGGCCACCAGTGAACGCCCTGGAAATGCGCCTGATAGTCGATGGTGGACTGAAGGAGTCCACCTTCGAACCAGCTCTGATCCTTGAGCGGCACAGTGGACTTCGGCCAGAAATGTGCGGTCTCGACAACCGAGGGGAGCCCAGCGGCGACGGCCTTCCTCGCCCAGCCACCGTGAAACCACTGATGCGGTCTCGGAGAAGCCATGATCGAATCGTCCCGAAGTCCGATCCCCAGTTTGCGCAGTTCCACCAGACACGGATCGTCCTCAGCCTTGTTCCACGAGCCGCAGACATCGTCCGAAATGACGACCGGCGACTTCTTGAAATGCTTTCTCAGGAGACGCGAGTGGACGAGCGCGATCTCCCGCGTCTTGTCCTCCTTGATCAGCCGCGTATAGCCAGTGTGTCCCTCGCCCCACATTCCGAACGATCCCACATCAATGAACGCCAGCGCCGGATGTCCGTCCCACTTGCGCGCTGCGGCCGCGAGGAAGTTGCCGTACTTCTCAAGGAAGATCGGATCAAGCCAGTCCGGATCCCACACCCCGGCGTTACCGAAGCGCTTGGATTTTATCAGCTCGCCCTTCGCACCTGCGTCCACAACCCACCTCGGGACCGAGTACGCATGCGATCCCTCCTGACAGGTGAAGCGAAAGCAGATCTGCTTGCCCGCGGCAATCCACGGCTGCGCCACCGAATCAATGACGTCCCAACGAATCTTGCCCTCTTCCGGCTCGAGATCGCTCCAGGGAATGCGAAAGTAGATCGTGGACATTCCGGGAAAAGAATCAAGTACGTCGCCCGCCTTCGTCTCCGAGCCGTAATAGAAATTCCCGTCATCGAAATAATAGAACACCCAGCCCATGCCGGGATTCACGAGCGCCTCGCGCGTCGCCTTCGGTGCAATCGTTACGGCGGTCGCAGAAAGAACGGCAAACGAAAGGCCGGCGGCAACAAAAGAATGTAGTTTCATATTGTCAGATTCCTATTTCACGGATAAACGGGATAAGCACATCCTTCACGGCATCGTCATTGAGTCGATGTCCACCCTCGAACTCGCGGGACATTCCAGGATAATGCTGTTCGAAGATGGGACGATTCCCGGGCGCGATTTCATCGTGCGTGGCAAAGAGTCCATAGCAAAGCTGCCGATCGTCGTCAGTGATGTCATCGAACTGATGCGCCTCCATCGCGGCGAAATGTTCAATCGTCTCCTTGTAGACATGAAACTCGAGCGCCCCGTCCTTGCGACGGTTGAGCCACTTGTACTTGCCGACATGCAAGAGCGAATAAAGCTTGGATATGCCAAAGGACGGATTGATGCAGATGCGAGCAATGCCGCGGAGCTGCTGCGCGTACATCGCCCCCATCGAAGTGCCGATGATCAGCATCGGTTGCTCCTTCTCGACCAGCGCTTTCAGAAACGGCAACGCCTCCACCGGGTCGACCGGAATATCGGGAGCAATCACCTTGAGCCGATCGCATTCGGGACGATTCGTCCAGAACTCGCGCCTGAGGAGATCGACCGTGCCGCTCGCGCCCGAAGAGCCGAAACCGTGTAGATAAAGGATGTTCGGCTCGTTCATCAGCTCTCTTCGGTAACGCGCATGATCTCTTTGACGGAAGTCACACCCTTGAAGACCTTAGCCCAACCGTCCTGCCGGAGCGTACGCATACCCTTCGAAAGCGCGAGATTGCGAATCTGCGTCGCGTTCTCGCGACGGACGATCGAACCTTCGATATCCTCATCGACATCCAGCACCTCGAAGAGCGCACGACGTCCCTTGTAGCCAGTGCGAGTACACTTGTCGCATCCACAAGGTTCAAAGACGAATTCCGAGGCCGGCGGTTCGTCCAGATTGTAATACTTCATGTCGATCGGCACCTTCTTCATGCAGTCCTGGCAGAGGCGACGGCAGAGGCGCTGCCCCATCACGCCGGCGACGGCGGACGCGATCAGGAACGGTTCGACGCCCATGTCGATGAGCCGCGGGAACGCACCCGCGGCATCGTTGGTGTGCAGAGTCGAGAACACCATGTGTCCCGTAAGCGAGGCATTGATGGCGATTTCGGCCGTCTCACGGTCACGGATTTCACCGACCATGATGAT
>DCIL01000062.1:12380-12943 GCA_002315875.1 Verrucomicrobia bacterium UBA1727
TGTCCGGATCCTGACGCAGGAACGCTCTCAGCGCCCGCGCGAAGTTCATGCCGATCTCCGACTGCATCTGCACCTGATTGATGCCGGCCATGTGATATTCGATCGGATCCTCCGCGGTCATGATTCTTACATCGATCTTGTTCACTTCGGAAAGGAACGAATAGAGCGATGTCGACTTACCAGAACCGGTAGGACCCGTGACGAGGAAGATTCCGTTCGGACGATGGATGATCTTGTCCACAACGGAGAAATCGCGCTCGTTGAATCCGAGATCGCACATCTTGACGAAGCTACCGCTCTTCGCGAGAAGTCGCAGCGAGATGGACTCGCCGTACGCCGCCGGCATCGTAGAGACGCGGATGTCGATGTCCTGTCCCTTGATGCGGATTCCGATTCGTCCGTCCATCGGCAAACGCTTCTCGGCAATATCGAGATTCGCCATGACCTTGATACGCGAGATGATCGCGTTCTTGAGGCGATTGAGTTGCGGCGGCACGTCCACCTTGTGGAGCATGCCATCGATGCGGTAGCGGATTCTGAGCTCCGTCTCCTGCGGCTCGATG